>JAGVKR010000645.1 GCA_020050375.1 Planctomycetales bacterium | reverse complement strand
GAGCGGCGGCGCTGGAGGCGCTTACGACGATGCGCCGGCGGCGGGAGCGGTTGGAGCCGCGGCGGGGCGACAAAATCGGTGCTTCCCAAGCGCCCGGGAAGCTGTAACGTCCCGCCTTTTATATGCAGAAAACACTCATCATCTTTAAGCCGGATTGCATGGAGAAGGGCCTCGTCGGCACCGTGCTGCAGCGCTTTGAGGCCGCGGGCTTCGAGATCATTGGCGCCAAGCTCACCCGCCTCACGTCGGAGCAGCTCCGCGAGCACTACGCGCACGTCGCGTCCAAGCCGTTTTACCCGGAGATCGAGCAGTTCATGAGCTCGCGGCCGGTCATCATCATGGCGCTCAAGGGCGACAACATCGTGGCGAAGGTCCGCGACCTGCTCGGGCCCACCGATTCGCGCAAGGCCGCCAAGGGCACGATCCGCGGCGACTTCGGCACGGAGATGATGAAAAACGTCGTCCACGCCTCGGACAGCGAGGAGAACGGCCGCATCGAGATCGCCCGTTTCTTCAAGCCCGAGGAGATTCTCGGCTGAGAAATCTGAATACTTGACGACTGCGCGGGCGGTCCGCTTAGTTCGCCCCTCGCAGTTTTCGCCCTCATCGTCTAGCGGCTAGGACGGGGCCCTCTCAAGGCCCAAACCGGGGTTCGATTCCCCGTGAGGGCGCCAATTTTCACTCGGAGAACGGCGCGCTGATAACCGGTTCACACGGAAATCACACGGTCTTGGTTCTTCTTGCATCGAATCCGATCTTCTCCACAAAGCCCGTCGGGCCTTAATGAGAGAGAAACCGCGCCACCCAACCCCATCGCCACGAACGAAGCCTCTCGTCATCACCGATCATGCTAAAAATCGGCTACGCGACAGGAATATCCCCGAACAGTTTGTCCGCGAAACGGTCCGCTCTGGGCGCGAGGTGCCGTTGGAAGAGGCTGGCGAACAGGGTGGGACGAAAAGCAAATTTGAAAAGCAGTATAAGTTGAAGATAGGCAACGTTTACGTTCCAAAATGTATCGTTGCAGTCTGTGAAGAATTGGCCGATAAGTATCTGTTAGCGACCGCTTACCATAGAGATCCATGAAACACCAACTCGTCATACAGTCCAAGTCCGCTCCCGTGCTTGAGCTGACCAAGACGGGGCTTTATCTCCGGTTCCTTTCGGGCGCTGAAATCGCCAAAACGATTGTGCGCAACGAGTGGCCGCACATTGCCGTAGACGTAACCGCGGAAGGGGCGGTCGTTGGAATCGAAGCGACCCCTCTACCCGAAAGTTTTTCGCTAGGAGCAATTCTCAAGGACGCAGGTATCAAGGCGCCTCGTTTCGATGGGGCTGCGTTGAAAATCAATCGCCAAGACGTGCCTGTTTGCGTGTAACCTGTGCATCGATTGCGAGCCGCCCAAACCAGGCGGCTTTTTTCGTGCCCAGTGTCTGCGTCTAGCTCTGATTTCGACTCATGCCTAAGCCCACAAAACAGCGTCGTTACGTGCGGGCGGTAGGAGAAGCCGTCGGCGCGTGCCAGATTGTTGAGCAGGGAGTGAAGCTACTCTTGGAGTCCATTGATCTTAGGGCAGGCGTCCCCAGAACAAAGAGCTGGTTGGACTCCCATCATTCTCTTGGGCCACTCATCAAGGAGCTTGCGGCCCGATTGCCCAACGAGGACCCGCTTATGGAAACGCTCCGGGCTTTTCTTCCGGAGAGGAACTTCGTCGCGCATGCTTCAATCGCCGCCTTTTACTCTGGGCACGATATCGCGAGTCTTTCCAAACGCGTTTCGGGCGCGACTGAGACCGCTTACTCTGTCTGGGAAAAAATTCAGCGGCGAATCGAGGATTTGCGAGACCCGAAGCGGATTGAGCAGGAGAAAGCGGCTCTTGATGGATTGCTCCGCGCTGCCGGCGTAATCTGAGCTGGCGATAGTGTTCAGATGAACACTACGTGCCATGCGCCGCTTCCGCATCATCCGCCCTATACCCGGCGCCATCGAGTTCCGCGGCGGGCAGCGCGTCATCCTCGAGGCCCGGCCCCGCGGTGAACGCCTGGACGATGTCCGCGCGAAAGGATCTGCCGCCGGGGCACTGGCAAGCGGTCGCGCTCTGGTCGGCTTACGACGAGGCGCAGCTGAAGCAGGTGGCTATCCCGAACTGCTGAACGAAGCCGCCCTGAGCGGTGTGTGTGTGTGGTTGTGTAACAGACGCTTCCTGCCGCTCCACCAAGGAGCCGCTCTTTTTGGATGCGCCACAGCTTGTGAATCTCCGCCGTCACGCTGCCGCTTTTTACCTCTATCGGGATGCGTTGCTGGGATACTTTGGGTTCAGGAAGCTGTGCCAAGGTGCGTAGATGCTGATCCCGCAAGAGGCGCGCTGTTCGCGCCCTCTTTTTCTGTCAGACGCTCCCGGATGTGGCCGACAGGTGACGCTCCCGCACACCGAACGAGGAGCCGCTCCGCGCGAAAATGGGGCGGACACTCCCGTGAATGGCGCGCTGCGTCGCGCTACGCTCGGTCCATGCACGTCTTTCTTGGCTGGGGGTGGGCCCGTCCCGCGGTGGGCGCGGGCGTCGATTGG
>JAGVKR010000805.1 GCA_020050375.1 Planctomycetales bacterium | reverse complement strand
TGCCTGCCACGTCTCTGCCGCACGAATTGCTCCCCATCAGCACCTCGACTGCCATAATGGCCTGTCAGCGAATCCCGAGCCGAACAGTATTGGGACAGGTCCATTTAATTGACGGCACATGCGGGCTGCGGTAGGCTGTTGGGCATTATGCCTCGAAAAGCGCGTGTTGCACCGGGGGGGATGGTGTTCCATGTCCTCAATCGCGGGGTCGGGCGACGCCGATTGTTCGACACCGACGCGGACTATGCCGCGTTCGAAGGCCTTCTGGCGGAAACGCTCGAAAAGTGCCCGATGCGAATTTGCGGCTATTGTCTGATGCCTAATCATTGGCACTTTCTGATGTGGCCGGAGGGGGACGACGATCTGGGGGCCTTCATGCAGCGACTCTGCGTGACGCACGTCACGCGCTGGCAAAAGCATCGCCACGTCGTTGGTGAAGGACATCTTTATCAGGCCCGGTTCAAATCGTTTCCCGTGGAATCCGACGACTACTTCTACCAACTGATGCGCTACGTGGAACGAAATGCTCTTCGGGCGAACCTTTGCTCGCGCGCGGAAGAGTGGCGCTGGGGAAGCGCGTGGCGGAGAGTGAACGGGACGCCCGAGCAACGAGCGCTTTTGAGCGCCTGGCCGGTCCCTCGACCGCGCCAATGGCAGGAGCACGTCAATCGTCCGCAAACGGAGGCCGAGTTGGCCGCCATTCGGACGAGCGTCGTTCGCGGGCAACCCTTCGGCTCGCAGGCGTGGGTGCAGCAGACCGCGAAACAACTCGGGCTGGAATCAACTCTTCGCCCTCGCGGCCGACCTCGCAAGCCAACCGAGTGAAATTAAATGGACCTGTCCCCTTTTCCTTCCTGTCCCCTTTTCCTTCCCCCCTTTTCCTTCCTTCGGACGGATTGAGAATCCGTCCTACTGCCAAGTCAAACTTGTTACGAGGGATCGGGTGCCACGGCCAGGGAGCAAAGCGACTCGGCCGTGTGAATGTCTCGGAGCGTTTCCTCGCGAGTCGCACGGCCGACTCCCGTTGGTCGCTGGCCGTGGCACCCATCGAATCATCGATGACAGGGCACTACGAGAGTTCGTCATTTTATTCTGACGCAGGCCCTTACTTGCTCTTCGGCAATCCCAAAATCCACGCCTTGAGCATCTTCGCCGCGTCGTCGTCGACCACGTTCGAGGCCACGTGGGGCATGCGGCCCAGGCCCAGCTTCGTCATGCGGTGGTAGATCATGGAACGGTCCGGATCACCGGGGAGCAGGTCTTTCGGGTCCTTCAAGTCGAAAGTGCCGTGGCCGGGGCGGGTCCCCACGATTCCCAGTTGCTCAAGCGGCAGCGTGGCGATCAATTGGAATTCGGCGTTGCCGCCCCCCCACTTGATGTGACAGTGCGCGCAGTTGGAGTGCAGGTACGATCGCGCCCGTTGATCGAGAGACTGTTTTTCGTCGCGGTAATTCACCACGCGGGGAAGGTCTTCCGGGGGCTTCGGCAATGGCTCTTTGAAGATCCCCAGATGTTCCAACGTGCGGATCTGGTTGGCGACGACGCCATTGCCATAGTCATGGTCTTTATTGAACTGGAGCGTGTTGATCCCCAGTGCGTATTTGGCTGGCATGGTATGGCAGAGCGTGCACTCCGATCGGCTCGGAAAATGCCAGGTCTGCTTGCGGACGCCACCCGGCGCGGCGGAGTCGCGGATCGTCAATTCGCGATCGAGCCCTTTCGCATCGAGCAGCTCGGCGTCGGTCTGGGCGTCGTTCCAGACGTAGGTGTAGCCGCGCCACACCTGATCGCCGACTTCCTCGTTCCCCTCCAATTGCTCGAAGTGCATGATCCGGGTTTCGAGCCGACGACGGCTGGCGGGATTTCCCTTTTCCATTTCCATCGAAAACGTCTTGACGGTGACCGTCCCGTCGGGGAAGCGCCAGCCCGCCGGGGCGCCAGGCGACGGTTGCGGGTAGAGGACCGTGTCGAATTCGATCTTCGAGTCGCCGGGAAGCGCGAGGAAGCGATCTTTGATTGCGTGATCGGACCACAATTCGGAGTTGACCGAATAGGGAATCAGGCCCGGCGCGGGGAGGTGATCTTTCGTCGAGGCGAAGAGCCCCGTCTCGCTCAGCTTGCGGGGAAACGGCGCAGTCGGCTCTGACTTCGGCGCCGGGACGAGCTGATAGATCGTGCCGTTCATGAAATCGACGAGCGTCAGCTCGCCGGCGTGATCTTCGCAGAAGGTGATGATGCGGAGCGGCGTGTCGACCAGCTCCTGTTGAAAAGTGACCTTGCCGCTTTCATAGCGCAAGGCGGCGACTTTTCCGGTGTCGTAGTCGCCGTAGACGTACGCGCCGACCAGGTCTTTGTGCTTCGAGCCCCGGTAGACGAACCCGCCGGTGATCGAGCGGAAATCGGAATGCGGATGCTCGACGATCGGTTTCAGGATCGGCGTGGGGCCTTTCGGCCGTTCGGGGCGAAATTCGTGCGACCCCTCGGTGACGCTCCAGCCGTAGTTGCCTCCCTTCTCGATCTTGTAGACCGATTCCCAGAGGTCCTGCCCGACTTCGCCGGCCCACAGGTCGCCCGTTTGCCGATCGAAATTGAACTTCCACACCTGGCGCAAGCCGTAGGCCCAGATTTCGGGACGGGCTCCGGCCGTTTTCACGAACGGGTTGTCTTTCGGAATGCCGTAGTTCTTTCCTGCATCCGGGTGATCGACGTCGATGCGGAGGAGCGACGCCAGGACGTCGTCGACTTTCTGGCCGGTCTGCAATTCGTCGGCGATGCCGCTGCCGTCGCCGCACGCGAGGTACAGATAGCCGTCGGGGCCGAACACGATGTTGCCGGCGTTGTGGCCGCCGCTCGGCCATTCGAGAATCCGCAGCTCCGAAGCCGGGTCGAGTTGCCACGGATTGTCTTTGCTGATCTGAAACCGGACGAGTCGGCTGCCTTTGGGGTCCTGGACTTCTTCGGCCGGGTTGAGGACGTAGGTGACGTAAATGTAGCCGTTTTCTTTGAAGCGCGGATGCGCGGCGACGCCATAAACCGTGTACTTGACGTCGAGCAGCAAATCGGGCCGTTCGACCGCCTGGGAATTCTCGAACGTGAACAGCTTGCCTTTACGTTCGGCGATCACGAACCGGTTGGTGCCGGGAATGGCGGACATCGCCAGCGGCTCGAAGAATTTTAGTTTTGGAAAGACCGGGGCGATGCGGTAGGGAGCCGGCGGCTCGGGCGAGCCCTTGATTTTGGAGGTTGTCCAGAGGACGCGCTTGGCGATGCCGACCGGCTTGCCGTCGGCCGATTTGACGGCCGACTCCGCGCCGGTCAAGAGGCGGAGCGCGACGGCGAAGAACAGGAGGCACGCGACGGTCGCAAGCGGAATAGTGCGGCGCACGGAGAAGCTCCTTCGGATGTTTCACACGTTCTTGTAAAACTCTTCCGCCTCGTGCATGAAGTCGAGGTCGAGTGTTCGTAGCGTGCCGACCGCTTCCGAGAGGGGAAACGAGACGATCTTCAACCCGCGCAGGGCCACCATCTGGCCGAACTGCCTGGCGAGAACGAGCCGCGCCGCGTGGATTCCCAGCCGGGTTCCCAGCACGCGGTCGTAAGCGCTGGGAGGGCCGCCGCGCTGCAGGTGTCCCAGCGTCACGACGCGGGTTTCGATCCCGGTGCGGGTTTCAATCAGATCGGCAATCGTGTCGCCGATGCCGCCCAGTTTCACATGGCCGAATTCGTCGATCTCGGCGTCTTTGGTCACCAAGCCCTCGGCCGGGAGCTTGGCCCCTTCGCTGACGATGATCATTCCGTAGGTTTTTCCCGCGGCGCGGCGCTGCTTCAAAACTTCGCACATCTTGTCGACGTCGACTTCGATCTCCGGAATCAACGTGAAATCGGAGGCCGTCGCGATCCCGGCGAAGCAGGCGATCCAGCCGGCGTGCCGGCCCATCGTCTCGATGACCATCACGCGGCGGTGCGATTCGGCGGTGGTCCGCAGCCGGTCGACCGCCTCCATGACGATGTTGATCGACGTGTCGAAGCCGAACGTGAAATCGGTGCAGCTTAAGTCGTTGTCGATCGTTTTGGGGACGCCGACGACCGGCAGGTTCTGCTCTTCGTAGAGCCGCTTGGCCACGCCGAGCGTGTCGTCGCCGCCGATCGCCACCAGCGCGTTCAGCCCGAGCTTGTGGAAGTTCTCGACGAGCTGCCCGACGTATTCTTCCTTCTTGTAGGGATTGGTGCGGGACGAACCGAGAATCGTTCCGCCGCGGGCGATGATTTCGTCGGTTTCCTGCGCCTTGAGGGGAATGGAGTTTCCCTGGATCGCGCCGCGCCACCCTTCGAGAAACCCGATGCACTCGTGCCCGGAGTTGTGCAGGGTTCGAACGACAGCCCGGATAACGGCATTCAGTCCCGGGCAGTCGCCTCCCCCGGTCAGGATCGCAGCTTTCATGAGTTGGGTTCCGATAGCGGTCTAAGGGCGGCGAGCGATTGCTTCTGCTCCGGTGCAGCGTGCAAGACTCATGCCGTCGGCGAAGACCAGGTGCGTTCGATGAAGGTTGTGTCCACCTCCCCTTTGATGAAGGCGGCATTCGCGAATATCTCGCGGAGCAGAGGAATCGTGGTCTTGACGCCTTCGACCACGAATTCCGCCAGTGCGCGACGCATACAGGCGAGGGCCTCTTCGCGCGTCGGTTTGTGGACGATCAGTTTCCCAATCATCGAATCATAATAAGGACCGATGGTATAGTCCTGGTAGACATGCGAGTCGAATCGAACTCCCGGACCGCCGGGAACTCGCAGCTTGGTGATCGTGCCGGGCGACCCGCGAAAGCCGGCGGCCGGGTCTTCGGCGTTGATCCGCGCTTCGATCGCCGAGCCCTGGTGCACAATGTGCTTTTGCTTGAAAGGGAGGGCTTCGCCAGCGGCCACGCGAATCTGGCTTTTGATGAGGTCGATCCCCGTGACGAGCTCCGAGACAGGGTGCTCCACCTGGATCCGGGCGTTGACCTCGATGAAATAGAACTGATTTGTCGCCTGATCGAGGATGAATTCGACCGTGCCGGCGTTCGTGTACCCCGCCTCCTTGACGAGCCGGACGGCCGACTTGCAGATGTCTTCGCGAACGCTCTGCGTGAGGGTCGGCGCGGGACTCTCTTCGACAAGCTTCTGGTGCCGGCGTTGCAGGGTGCAGTCGCGTTCCCAGAGATGAACGGCGTTGCCGAAGTTGTCGGCCAGCACCTGAACTTCGATGTGGCGCGGACGCTCGACATACTTTTCGAGGTAAACGCCGGCGTTCTTGAACGATTTTTCGGCCTCGGCGGAAGCGGCTTTGAGGCCCGATTGCAGGGCCACGTCGTTCATGGCGACGCGCATTCCCTTCCCGCCGCCGCCGGCGGTGGCTTTGATCAGCACGGGATAACCGATGCGGTTCGCCACGGCCAGCGCCTCGGATTCGTTCGCGACCAACCCGTCGCTGCCGGGGAC
>JAGVKR010000601.1 GCA_020050375.1 Planctomycetales bacterium | reverse complement strand
GGAAAGTGAGATCGGCAAAGGCAGCACGTTCTTCTTTACGTTGCCGCTGCAGGCCGGTGCGGCGGCGGCAAAACACCATGTCGTTCAGAATCTGGAAACGCTGCTCCAGCAGTTGCGTGAGAATGTCGAGAGCCACGGCCCCCGTTCGAAGTCCGTGCTCGTGGTGGACGACGACGCGAACATCCGCTCGGTGCTGCAGCAGGAGTTCACGGAGGCAGGATATGTGGTGAGCGCCGCCGAGAATGGACGCGTGGCTCTGGAAATGATCCGCCAGGAGACTCCCGGCATCGTGATTCTGGATGTCATGATGCCGGAGATGAACGGTTTCGATGTGGCCGCTGTGCTCAAGAACGATCCGGCGACCATGGACATCCCGATCATCATTCTCTCGATCGTTGAGGATCACGAGCGCGGCTTCAAGCTCGGCGTGGACCGCTATCTCACCAAACCGATTGACACCGCTTCCTTGTTCCGCGAGGTGGGAACGCTGCTCGATCAGGGCAAATCCAGGCGCAAAGTCATGGTTGTGGATGAAGACGCCACTACACTCCGGAGCCTGACGGAGGTGCTGGAGGTCCGCGGTTACCATGTTGTCGAATCCAAGAGCGCCGATCTGGTCGCGAACGCCGTCTCGGGCAAACCCGACATTATCGTCTTGAGTTCCGAACTTTCGAACGGATCCGCAGTGCGGTCGCTACGCTTCGAAAATGGCCTGGAACATGTGCAGTTCTTGATTTATCAGTCTTAAGAAGGGCGGGAGACATGAAAATACTGATCGTGGACGACGAGCCGCATCTGCGGACTCTGATCCAGCAAACTCTCGAGGAACTCGAGGACGAAGGCGTGGAACTGCTCACGGCGAGCAATGGCGAGGAGGCGTTGCAGAGCATCCAGAGCGAAGAGCCGAACCTCGTGTTCCTGGATGTGATGATGCCGAAGAAGAACGGCTTCGATGTCTGCAACGCCGCGAAAAACGAACTTGGCCTGAGCCACGTCCATATCGTGCTGCTGACGGCCAAGGGGCAGGAGTTCGACAAACAGCGCGGCCAGGAGGTTGGTGCGGACCTGTACATGACCAAGCCGTTCGATCCGGAAGCGATTCTCGCGAAAGCGCGCGCCGTGCTGGGTCTGTAGATGATCCGTTTGGCCCTTGTTTTCTGGTGGACTTCACTCGGCATCCTCACGGCTGCCGGGGAAACCGGCTTGCCTTTGCAACGCGTGTTCCTGCAGAAGGAATACAAGGGCGGACCTCAGATTTGGGCCATCGCGCAGGACCGCCGGGGTGTCATGTACTTTGGCAACTACGCCTCGGTACTGGAGTACGACGGCGCGACGTGGCGAAGGATTCCGGTGCCTTCCCTGATCGCCCGGTCGCTGAGCGCCGATGCCGAGGGCCGTATCTGGGTGGGCTGTTCCGCCAACATCGGCTATCTCGCGCCGGATGAAAAGGGCTCCCTGCAGTATGTGTCGCTGCTTGATCGGATTCCAGCCGAGCATCGGGGATTCGCCGACATCTGGACGACATTCGCCACGCCGCGGGGGGTGTTCTTCCAGTCCGCAACCAAGGTGTTCCGGTGGGATGGAAAGCAGATGCGGGTTTGGAGTCCGAAGACGCGCTTCGTCGGGATGGCGGAGTTGGAAGGCCGCATCGTCGTCAACCAAGCCGGCGTCGGACTGCAGGAGATCGTCGAGAATGATTTACGCAATCTTCCGGGTGGGGAGTTCTACAAGGACTTTGGCGGTATCTATCTCGCGAGATATGACGAGACCCGCATGTGGATCGCCTCCTCGACCGGGCAGGTCTCGCTCTACGACGGCAACCGGCCGGCGCCATTCCCAACCGAGGTGGACGAGGCCATCAAGGCCACCGGCATCTACCGCGCTACGGCTTTGCCAGGAAACCGACTCTGCCTGACGAGCCTCCGTGGAGGCGCGGTGATCTTGGATCGCCAGGGCAAGTTGCTGCGCCGTATGAATACCGATACGGGGCTTCCTGCCAACAACGTTCTGTCGGCCTTTCCGGACCGGGATGGTGCCCTCTGGCTGGGAACGGCACTCGGTATCGTCAAAGTGGAGATACAAACGCCGATTGAAGTATTTTGGAATCGGCCGCTGTCGGCGGCGACGCGGTTCGAAGGCTCGATCTATATTGCGACAAATCAGGGCGGGTCCACCTACAAGCTCGTTCGTGACCCGAAAACTGGGCTTTGGCAGCCGGAACTGCTGAAAGGTGCGGCGAATCAGCAGAGCTTCGCCCTGACCGTCTTCGACGATGGCAAGAAGAAACAACTTCTGGTGGGATCCACCGGCGGCATTCTGCGGATCGAAGGCGGCGAAGCGATCCCGCTGGGGACGCCAGCCGGATCGAGCGGTTATGCAATCCGGCAGTCCCGGAAGACGCCGAACCGGGTGTATGCATCGGCGAGCGGCATCGGATCTGTTCGTTGGGCACAAGGCCGTTGGATCGACGAAGGCTTGGCTCCGGGCGTGACGCGAGAGATTTTCACCTTCACCGAGGCGGAGGATGGCGCGATTTGGGCGGCTCATGGATCCGTGGGGCTGGTTCGGCTGGAGGTTCCCAGCACCGGCATGCGGGACGCGAAGGCAAAGCCTTACAACGAGTCGAATGGACTGCCGAAAGGTGCGCTGCGCGTTTTCGGCGCGGGCGGCTTGGTCTTTAGTCACGGCGTCGACGGATCTTCGATCTTCCGCTGGGATCCCGGTAGCGACCGGTTTGTCGAAGACAACCGTTTTCGATTGTCGTTGAAGAATCCGGGCCAGGACGGGGACCGGGAGAAATCGGGGGTGTTCATCGCCGAGTTAAGTAACGGCGATCTTTGGTCGGCCACTTGGTCGTCTGAGGAATCGAGCCGAGGGTTGTTCCGGCGTCAACCCGACGGAAGCTACCGGCTGGAAGAACCTAATGTGCTCCAACGCTGGAATAAGGACTTGGCCATTATCCCCTTCCTGGAGCCCGACGGCCAATTGTGGTTTCCGACTGACGATGGACTGGCGCGCTTCGACTTGAGCGTTCCGCTGCCGCCGTTGCAGCCCTTTGCGGCACTTGTGCGCAGCGTGAATGCGGGTCCGAAGGATCCGGTGTATGGCGGTTATGCGAACGGCCAGCAATCGGCGCCGCAACTCGCCTTCGCCAGGAACTCCCTGCAGTTCACTTTCGCAGCCCCGGTTTGTGCCGACGTCGACGAGACCTTCTTTCGCTTCCGTCTCGAGGGCGCGGATCGAGAATGGTCCGCCTGGGGCTTGAACAAGGAAGCCAACTACCGCAGCCTCGGACCCGGTGACTACCGGTTCCGGGTGCAGGTCCGGACACGGGATGGACGCACCGGCGAGGAAGGAATTTACAAGTTCCAGATTCTGCCTCCGTGGTACCGCACCTGGTGGGCTTACCTCGGATACATCGCTCTGTTTGCGTTGGTCGCCGTTGGTGCCGGCCGCCGAATCGCCGAGCGCGAGCGCGAGAAATCCCGCAAGGAGACGGAACGGCTCGAGTCGCTGGTGACGGCGCGCACCGCCGAAATCAGCGAGCGGGCGGCGGAACTGGCCACCGTCAATCGAATCACGCAGGGGCTCGCGGCGCAGTTGGATCCGGCTGCGCTGATCCTGCTGGTCGGGGACCAGATTCGCGAAGTGTTTCATGCTCGGGCGGCCTCGGTGGCGATCCTCGACCGTGCAACCGGAACCCTGTCGTTCCCTTATGGGGTCTCGGATCCGCTGGCGGCGCGGATCCTGCAGACCGGACAGACGCAGCTCGAAGCGGGACGACATCTGGGAGTGCCGATCCGCGCGGGTGGCGAAATGGCCGGAGTGTTAACGGTGCAGGCGGATGACGGGTTCACCGAGGCCGATCAGCGGCTGCTTTCGACCATC
>JAGVKR010000024.1 GCA_020050375.1 Planctomycetales bacterium | reverse complement strand
GACAATTCGGCAGCGTTGCTCGAGTAGACCTCCCGTTTCGGGGGCGATCACCAGCGTGGCATCGCACAATTCGGCCAGCTCGCGAAAGATCGGCAGCTCGTCGTCGGCCGATTCGACGAAGATTGCGTGGACGTTGCCCGACGGTGGCGGGCCGAGTCGCACGTCCCATGTCGTCGTCACTCGCACGTTCGGAATGCGAGCGAAGTCGGCGACGATCGCGCTCAGCATCGCGCGGCCTTCCTGCGCCAGCGAACCGGCGATCTCCGATTCGGGCCAGCCGCCGCCGCAGACGAATTCGGAAATGAAAACCCGCATTCGTCCCGCTCCGCACAGTTCCCGCGCAATAGCGCCGCCAACGCAATCCACAAGCGCTGCCGTCAGACTTGCAGGTGCTTCAGCGCGTCGGCCGGCGGCAGGATGTAGCTCATGTAGAACGGACCGAACTCGGCGTATTTCGCCGACGCCTCGTCGAACCGCATCGTGTAGACGATCTCTTTGATGAAGGCCGGCTCGCGAGCCCACAGGGTGACGCCCCATTCCCAGTCGTCCAGACCGGTCGACGCGGTGATCAGTTGCGACACTTTGCCGCCGAACTTCATCCCGCTCTTGCCGTGCTCGGTCATCATTTCCATCCGGCGGCTGTAAGGCTGCGTGTACCAGTTGGCGTGCGGATGGCGGATCTTGTTCATCGGGTAGAAGCAGACGACGGGCCACGACGGAAAATCCGGAAAGAGCCGCTGCTTGCGCATCATCACTTCGCGCTCTTCGTACGCCTTGAGCTTGGCGGCGAAGGCCGGCGTGTCGCGAGCGTTCCCCTCGCCCACGAGCCGTTCGGCGTACTGCTCGAGCGTCGGGACGTATTCGGAAACTTCGGTGATCGAGACAAACGAGTAAACAGGGACCAGCGCCGCCCCCAGCGTCGACGACCGAATCGACTGCCGGATCGTGTCGATCTTCAGCGGATCGGGATCCATCAGGAGGACTCCCAGATCGGCCTTGTGTCCCGAGACGACCGAGGTCTGAACGCGAGTGGGGGCCCCTTCGCGATTCGAGTCGAGCAGCCGGACCAGCTCCTCCTTCCCTGCCCCGCGCTCCGACGCGCTCAGCTTCCCGAGTGCACTCGGGCAAACGCGATAGTACAGGTGCAAACAGTGCCAGCCGTCGTTCATCAGAATGGTCGGCGGCGACGGCGGAGCGGCAGCGTGGGCAGGTCGATTCACGGTGGAGCTCAGACTCGGGGTGGAGAGTGTCGGTGGATTTGCTGTGCAAACGACGCTTGGCTCGCATTTTAGAGGGTGACGCGCCAAATCGAAAGCGGTGGGAAACGTTGGACATGGTTCGGATCGCCGGCAGGGAGACCCACAAGCCAAATCGGCTTTCGTTGCGCGACGGAAATCCGCTGGCTTCGGTCTGAAAATACTGTCGATCTGGAAGATCTCTACCGCTTTTCATGTCCGAAGAGAGTTCGGAAAAACGCAAAATGACGTCAGTTGCCTCCACTTTCGTCGTATTCCGCGTCATACGGTCCGGAGAGGTCTGGTGCTCGCATCTTGTTTGCCAGCCGGCGTTTCGGCAGGAGAATTTCCACCCGAAGCACGTGAATGGAAAAGTTGATCAAATCGCGAACGCTCTATTATCCCGGCTCGGCGCGCCGCCGCACAGACGAAGACGCGGCGTCTTTTCCAGATCGGCGCGCTTTTCGAAAAAAAAAGGCCTTACCGCGCGTCGTGCCGGGTGAGGCGCCTTGCGCGCGGAGGGGGTCAGTGGTGTTCCGACGGTAACGATCGTGACGACAATTCGAGGAATGGGTGGCCCGGTCGGCCGCGTCCTTTCGTACGGCGGGCGCTATTTCACGCTCGTATCCGAATCGGCCTGGATGGCGCGAATCTGCAACTGGTTGGCGGGCCAGCCGACCCGCTTGGCGACGTTTTGCGGATACGTCCAGTCGGTGGGTGTCGTGTCGTACAGGCGGACTTTCGAGCGCTCGGCCGCCATTGCGAGCGCGGCTGGAACGTCGAGGACGCGCAGCACGTTGAGCAGGTCTGGGCCGGTTCGGTGTGATGGGGCGAGGCGCCACAGATCGAGCCGGGCGACGTTCGGCTCGAAGAGCGACGCGTACAGGACAATCCCCGCCATCTCCCGTTCCCCCTGCATCCAGAGCGGGACCTTGTCAAATCCCTCAATCGAACGGAGCGTCTGGGCGGCGCGGCGGACATCCCAGATGCGCATGGCGTCCTGAGTCTGGCCGAGCAACTGGAACCGCCGGCGGATCTGGGCCTGCTTCTTTTCGCTTTGATCCCAGGCGGTCGGACCGATTCCGCGCGGGGCAATCCACGCCATGCCCCATTTGAACTTCTCGAACATCTTCCGATTCTGCTCTAACTCCTGCTGGTCGGCTTCGGACGGTTGTTCGCTTTGAAGCCAATCGGCAAAGCCGGGGCGCGCGGAGGCGAGCCATTTGAGCCAGGCGGGCTGATCGAGCGCGTTGAGCACGACCAATTCGAGATCGGCAGGCTTCAGGCCGGCGCGGTGGGCGACGTAGAGCCGCAGGCGGATGTCGGGCTGGCTTGTGAAATCGTAGGCCGCCAGCCGAACTCCTCGCGCTTCCGCCGCGAAAGCTTCGTTCAGTTCGAGCGACTTTGCGTCGGACGAAGCTTCTTCCGGCCAGCCGCGGAAGGCCTTGTCTCGAAGCGCGGCGAGCCACGCGTCGCGCTGCGGACCCCACGCAGCAGACGATTCGAGAACCAGCGGTGGCGGAGCCACGACGGTGAACGTCTCCTGCACGGTCGTGTTGATCTCGTCGGCCGGCAGGCGGTCGAAAACCCGCAGCTCGATTGGCTTGAAGAGCTTGACCGCCGGCTTGTCGACCTGCGACTCGGTGTCGTTCTTCAAAAACCGGTTGAACCAGCGGAAGGCGTGGATGTGCAGCTCCTGCGTGTCGGCGTGCGGGCCTTCCGTGATCTGCAGGCCCAAGCTCTTCTCGGCCCCGTGCAGCCGATAGAGCCGGCGGACTTTCTCGTGGACGCGGACGACCCCTTCCAGCGGAAAGATGCCATCTTTGTCGGTATTCGAGATGAGGAGCGGGCGCGGAGCGACGAGAGCCGCGACCTGGGCGTAATCCCAACGGTAGGTGTTGACGAGAAACATGCAGTCGCAATGCCCCTCGACGACGCCGTCGACGACGTGATTTTCGAGATCGGTGATTCCGGCGACCGGCACGGCAACCTTGACCCGTTCGTCGAGGGCGGCGATCCACCAACTGTAGGCTCCGCCGCCGGAGCGCCCCGTCACGCCGAGCCGTTCGCGGTCGACTTCGGGCCGCGTTTCGAGGTAATCGAGGGCCCGAATGCCGTTCCAAGCCTCGACGCCGGCGGGTGTGTAGCCGAGCGCATTCCACCACCATTGATTCAGCTTGTACGTTCCGTGATGGACCCCTTCGATCTCGCCGAGCTGGACCGTGTCGATCGTCAGGCAAACATAGCCGTTACGGGCGAACCAGGCGCCGTGATGCTGGTAGTGAGTCTTGTTTCCAAGGCTGACATTCCCGTCCATCACCTTGCCGTGTCCGCAGACATAGAGAATGGCCGGCGCGGGGCGATCGATTTTCTTCGGCAGATAGAGATTGCCGGTGACGTACAGCCCCGGCCGCGACTGAAAATGGAGTTTTTCGACTGTGAATTCGTTGTGCTCAACCTTGCCGGTGACGACTGGTGCGAGAGGGGTGCGGTCGGGGAGCGGATCGAGCCCCAGCATCTCCCGAAGCTGCCGGCGATATTCGTCACGGCGGCTCGTCCAGTCGTCGAGCGACTTGATGTCGGCCAGGCACGCGGTCGAAAGCTGCGCCGTTTCGGCCCGAAAATAATCGGCGATCATCCGATCGCCGCGTGTTGTATCGAACGGGGGTGGTTGCTTCGGGGGCTCGGCGGCGCGAACCAAACCACTTGCAAGCGAGGCCACGACGAAAAGAGCCGTTGGGAGGTTTCGGCGCATGATCGTGATTCTTGGTGACGACAATCAGAGGACCGGGCCAATCAGACACCGCACAACAAGATGCCAGAAGCGACGCACGATCGTTTAACCGGGAGCCATCGGCGACCTGCACGGCGCCTCGCCGTCGGCTCGCGGTTAAACAGTCTCTGCACTTCCATCAAACGTCACTTCGTCTCGCTCTTGGTCGGGTAACCATTCCAGACGAGGGTTTTGGAGACGCTCTTTTCGGTTCCCTTTTCGAGGATGCCGAGAACTTCGAGAACAGTGGGGATCTTGGCTACATCGCGGACGAGTCGCTGCAGCGTCGTGGTGGGGATCGACCGGGCTCCGCCGGCGGGGCCCCCTTCCAGAAAGGCCCCCTTCTGATCGAAGACCCCCCAGAAGATCGTCCGCGGATGGTTTTTGACATTGTCGCGGATCGTCGTCGCCTCGCCCCCTTTTCCGCGGTTGCCGTTGGCGCGGTACATGTCGGGCCGCTCGAAAATGATGGCGATCACGTTCCAGTCTTTGGAGCCGAAAAAACCCATGCGACTCTCCGCGTGACGATAGAAGTCGGTTGATTCTCGGTTCGATTATAGGCACCGAATGGAGCTGCGGATACGACAGATGGTGTGTGAAGAAATAAGGGAAATGGCGAAAATCAAATGTCTAAGGAAAGTCAAAAGCCAAAAGCCAAAAACTTGAAGCGGCCCATTTTGACCTTTTTGCTTTCGTTCTTTCTTTAGACATTTGTCTTTCGGATCGTTTCGACTCGCGAGGGAACGTCCGTGGTTCTGTCTGAGGAGGACAGCTCCATTTTTCGTGAGTGAGACATTCGAACGATCCGTTCGCACGCTCTGTCACGCGACGTCCGAACGAGAAAAGACCAGTCCCCGGCACACGCTATCGTCTCCGCGCACAGGGCGTCGTGCACCGCTCGGTTCCCTGCGACCCGCGTCATCGTTCGCGCCGACGACGGAATCGGCTACAACACGAGGAGTGACGAATCAAGGAAGGTCTGACTCATGAGTGACGCACCCCGCGAACCGCTGGAACCCGAGTTGCTGCCGCGCCCATCGGAGGGGCTGCCCCCGTTGCCCGGGAATCCCGGGGACTTCGACGAGCGCTGGCGCCTGTCGGCCCCGCCCCGGCCTCCCAAGCGCAAGCTGGCCCTGATCCTGTTCCTGCTGACGTGCGCGAGCACGTTTTATGCGGGGGGGGAGCAGTTCGGATTTTTGCGAGCGCTCGACGTGCAGCATCGCCGAATTGTCCCGGTCCGTCATTGGACGGCGTTCGTCGCCACTGGTTTGACGTATTCCGTCGGCGTGCTGCTCATTCTCGGTGCTCACGAAATGGGGCACTACCTGCAAGCGCGGCGGTACGGCGTGCCTGCGAGCCTGCCCATGTTCATTCCGATGCCGGTCAGCCCGTTTGGAACGATGGGGGCCGTCATCATTCAGCAGGCGGGAGCCGGTGATCGAAAGGCGATGTTCGACATCGCGATCAGCGGTCCGCTGGCGGGACTGGTGCTGGCGCTCCCCATCAGTTGGTGGGGGATCAAAAACTCTTACATCCTGACGGTCCCTCCCGGTGCCCACATTCCAGGATATGGCGACCCCTTGATCCTCAAATGGATCGTGCGCTACTACTTCGGCCCGTTGCAGGCCAACCAGGACGTCGTTCTCAACCCGGTGCTCTTCGCCGGATGGGTCGGGGTCTTCATCACGGCCCTCAACCTGATGCCGATGGGCCAGTTGGATGGGGGGCACATCCTCTATTGTCTGATCCGGCGCAAAGCGCATGTCGTGGCGAGACTGTTTTTCTTCGGGGCGGCGGCCGCTGTGATTGGAAGCACGTTTTTCGGCCAGAAGGAATATACCGGCTGGGTGGTGATGCTGGCGCTGATCTGGATGATGGGGACGCGTCATCCCCCGACAGCCGATGACTATGTGCCGCTGGGATGGTTCAGGATCATCCTCGGGTGGCTGACGCTGGGGTTCATCTTCATCGGTTTCACGCCGCGGCCATTTGTGTGACGAGACACGCAAAGACGTGCGACTAAGGTCAGAGGACGGATTGTCAGTCGTAAAGCCCCAGTGCGTGGATGGTTTCGGCCATCGCCTTTCGGCAGGCAACGCGGTCTTCGGGCAACGCCAGCGGGCGCCCGCGGGCGTCGAGAATCAGGCCGACGGCGCCGCCGCGGACT
>JAGVKR010000685.1 GCA_020050375.1 Planctomycetales bacterium | reverse complement strand
GTCGACTTCGGCGCCTTCGTCGACGTCGGCCTCAAGGAAAGCGGATTAGTCCACGTGAGCCAGATGTCGGCGCAGTTCATCCACAGTCCGCACGACAAAGTTTCCGTCGGCGACGTCGTCACCGTCTGGGTGCTGGGGGTCGATGCCGAACGGAAGCGCGTCAGCCTGACGCTGATTGCGCCAGGCACCCCCATCCCGACCCGCACCCGGCGACCGCAGGGAGAACGGAAGCCCGAAGACGCGCCCCTCGCCGCCAGCGCGACAAAGGAACCATCGCAATCCGAGACTCAGGCGAGTTTGGGGATCACAAAGGTGGTCGATCAGCCGGTTTCACAGAAACCGGCTCTCGTGGGAAAACCCCACAAGAAACCCAAGCACTCCGCGCCGCCGCTGACCGCGGGGGCCGCCGGCGGCGAAGAACCACTGCGTTCATTCGGCCAGTTGAAGCAACTTTGGAATAAAAAGAACGGGTAACGATGAGTCGACACGAGGATTTGAGTCGCGTCCTGAACAGCGGTATCGTCGCGGTCATCCGTTCGACGTCGAGCGAACAGCTTGTCGGCGTGGCGAAAGCGCTGTACGAAGGGGGCGTTGACGTCCTTGAAGTGACGTTCACCGTTCCGCGCGCGCTGGAGATCATCGCCGAGGTTCGTAAGACGCTGGGCGACAAAGTGCTGCTCGGAGCTGGAACGGTGCTCGACCCCGAGACGGCCCGGGCCGCGTTTCTCGCCGGCGCCGAGTTTCTGGTCGCCCCCACCGTGAATGTCGACGTGATCCGACTCGGCAATCGATACGACAAGCTGGTCATGCCTGGCGCGTTCACTCCCACCGAGATTCTCACCGCGTGGGAAGCCGGGGCGCAGGTGATCAAGGTCTTTCCCGCCGACATCGGCGGCCCGGCCTATCTCAAGACGCTGCACGGGCCGCTGCCGCAGGTGCGCCTGCTCCCGACGGGGGGCGTCAACCTGAACACGATCGCCGACTTTCTCAAGGCCGGGGCTTGCGCCGTCGGCCTGGGAGGGGCGCTCGTCGAACCCAAAGCCGTCCAGACTGGCGATATGGCCCGCATCACGAGCCTGTCGCAACAGTACGTCGAGCTCGTGAAGCAAACCCGTTCGGCGATGAAGTCGCGAACGAGCTGATTCGAGGCCGACTTCATGCCTGCGGCATCAAAGTCGCGGAGCTGGCTTGCACCATCTCCGGGGTGTCGTCTGCTGTCGACGGACTGAAGCGCGCGTTCAGCCGATTGACTTCACTCCAAGTGTGAACGAGACCCGAAAGGGTGATCAACCCGATCGCCGCCGCACCCCAAACCAGCGCGCTGATCGAAGTCTCCATCGCGCCGTGATGCCAGTAGAGAACACTGGCGAGCGAGAACGACATCGCGACCAACGCCGCTTTGAGGACGACCGCCGATCGCTGCTGCTTCCAGAAGTGGCGCGCCAATGTCTGTCGCGCCGAGTGGTTGGCGATCTGGCGCAGACTGTTCATCCGGAGCCGGCTTGCTTCCAGGTCGCGCCGGGGCCTGTGCCATTCCATGCCGATCGGCCCGGACTCGTCTTCGGGAAATATGCCGTCAGCCGATGCTTCTCGAATCCCGACAGTTGCCGATTGCGGCGGCCTTTCGGTCGAGATGGCCTCTGCGATCGTCGCCGACAAGCTGCGCGGCGCCGCCTCGGGTGTCGCCCGGGGAGCCCGGTCGGCGAGCAACGCACGATCGGCATCCAGTCGCGTGCGTTCCCGTTCCAGGACCGCCCGTTCATCCTGAAGCGTTTCGAGCCAGGCTTGCATTCGCTGCCGATCGGCGTCAAACGTCGATCGATCGGTCCGAAGCTCCTGGAGCTCGGCGAGGAAGGCGCTGTCGACGAAAGCCGGCGGGGTCACATCGGCCGGAGAGTCGGCATGTTCCGTTCGCATCCTGCGGACCTGCAGATCGTCTTCGCAAGCCGAAAGGCATTCTTCCCACTCGGCCAGATCCCGCTCGCGGGAAGCAACGGCCACCATCCGTTCGATCAGACGACTCTGCCTTTCAATGCTCGCATCCGGTAGATGCCCGAGCAGTTCTTCGGTCGTCGCCGGACGAACGCGATACTCGGTCTTCGCAACGGTGATCCGGTCGCCGTCATACAACCACACATCTTCGACCGGGATTCCATTCAGGCGGCAGTCGACCCCATACGCCCGCAAATTCCAGCCCAGCGCGCTGCGGCGGACGACGACCTCACCGGGGGAGGGATTCGTCGACCACGTGAGACACAGATGCGTCGCCGTCTGGTCGAGAAGCACCGGAGGCTCGTGTTCGACGGCACCGACCACTTCGAGCACGAGCACCGGCGCCGCCAGGCTTTCTTCGCGCTCGGCAGGCACGGAAACGGTTGGAATTGAGGCAGCGCAGGTCCTGATTGCCATGATGCGTTCCGAGAGAGGCGAACGGTATGGAACCGGGGCGTTCCGCCGGATCCGCTTGCTGCGGATCGTGACGCCCGTATGCGTATACCTTGCGCTACCGTCACGGTCAAAACAGGATGTTGCATCTTCGCAACTGGAAGGGCCAATCCCTCCACGAGTTTGCGGGCGCTGTCGATCGCGACGAATCCATCGAGCGGTTCGGGAATACCGACTCGAAGGGTTGTCGCGGGGGATTCCGGCCGCAGATCGAGCCGCGTAATCCCGACGCGTCCGATCCGCCCCTCGCTCAAGACCTTCGACGGGCGTACGAGATTCGCACGTGGAGTCGCGCCTGCCGGCGGGCCGTCTGGCTCCAGATCTGTGCCATCCCCAGAAGCGCCACCATACCAATGGCGGTCGCTCCCCAGGCCAGATGCCTGATCGGAACGCCGTACAGGAAATGCGCCGAATAGAGCGACGTCGCCAGGCCCAAAGCCAGAAAGATCAACAGCACTTTTCGGAAGAGCACCACCTGGTGGCGCCTGCGGATCTGATGGACGAGAAAGCTGCGCGTCGACTGAACGACGATCTCCCGCAAGTTGTCGCGGTTCGCGCGGGTTTCGATCGCGCCTCGCGGCGAAGGTTGTTTGGAGGCCGGCCGCCGGGCGGGCAGAACAGTGGTCTTCTCCGGCGACTCGGCGACGGCCGTCAATGGCCTCGTCGACTCTTCGGTTGCGGTCTCTGTTTCGGGAACGCCGGTGTCGGCGGTTGGTTTCGGATCGGCGGGAAATGCCGGCATCGACAACCGTCTCGGGTCGGCCCCTTTCCTGTCGATCGATTCGGCGCGCTGCGTCCGCGCCAGCAGTCGATTCATGTATTGGTCGATCAATTCCGGATCGACATCGAGCAGCTCGTATTCGGATTCGCACAGCGGATTCCTCCGTAGCGGCTCGAATTCGGACGTGACCGCCTTCGATGAGCGATCTTCCGATACGTGACACTCTGCCGACAGGTCTTCCGCTTCCTGTCGGATCGCGTCAAGCAGTTCGGATTCGTGTTCATGCACGAGGCTGCATTCGCGTGCCGCCGGTTGTTCTTCGGGCGAGGCATCAATGTCGATGATCACCGCCTCCGTCGACTCGACGTCGGCTCGCGGGCCTGCCGATCTCGGGCCCCGCGACGATTCGAGTCGCATCAAGCTGGCACCAAACACTTTGGGGAGTTGACCGGTTCTCACGGCAAGACCGTCGCGCTTTTGGACCGTCGGAAAGAAACCACTGTCCGGGGGATATACGTCGGCCCCGAAGCATGGTCAAAGTCCGACGGAGGCAAATGTCGGGGCGTGATCCAATCCGACGACAACCGTGTGGGTTCTTCCAGTTTGCCCGATCATACCGAACGGTGGAATTCGTCAGTCGATCGGAAATCCCTCGATAAGGCTCACTTCGGTAGTCGTCGGGACGATTCGGTTCAATCGGAAGCCTGCCGCCGCGAACAGCTCGCGATATTTGGCTTCCGTCCGTTCGAGACCGCCGGGGATCACGAGCATGTTCAGGTCGAGCAATTTGCCGAACATCGGGTCATTTCCGGGTGGAATCACCGTTTCGAGGATCAGCAGCCGCGCCTCGCGATTGGCGCCCATCGCCCGCCGGCAGTTTTTCAGGATGGCGATCGACTCGGCGTCGTCCCAATCGTGAATGATGTGCCGCATCAGGTAGGCGTCGGCTCCCTCGGGGACTTTCTCGAAGAAGCTTCCCGCGACGCACTGGCAACGATCGGCGAGCCCGGCCACGGCGATGTTCGAGCGCGAGCGTTCGATGACGTGCGGCAGGTCGTAGAGGATCCCTTTCAATTTGGCGTGCTTCTGGAGCGTCAAAGTGATCAGGCTGCCGTTGCCGCCTCCCACGTCGGCCAGCACGCCGATGCCCGCGAAGTCGTAGGCCGCGAGCATCGCCGGCGACTCGGTGCCGTGCACCGACGTCATCGCCGCGTCGAAGATCTTCGCCGGCTCGGGATGTTTCGAGAGATAATCGAAGGGGAGCATTCCGAAACGCATCTCGAACCCCGTTTTGCCCGTCTTCACGCAATAGAGCAGCTCGCTCCACGACGCGTAGTGCTCGTCGCCCGACATCATCGCCATCGCGCGCTGCGAACCGGGAACACCGTCGAGCAATGCTTCCGACAGGGGAGTCATCGAGAAGAGTTTCGGATCGGTTTCGGCAAAGATCCCCAAGCTCGCCAACCCGCGCAGCAGGCGATACAGCGATCGGGGATGCGTTCCGGTTTTTTGAGCGAGATCGTCGGCCGTGCGCGGGCCATCCTTGAGCAACCCGGCGAGGTCGAGCTTCGCCGCGACGTGGACCATCTGCGACACCCAATACCCGGTGAGCATCTGGGCGATTTTTCCGGAAGCACTATTAGGATCCATGAAAACTTCCTCGTGAAAACATCTCACGCCATCAACTCGCGAATCACGTGCCCGTGGACGTCGGTCAAGCGGCGGTCGATCCCGTTGTGGCGGAACGTCAGTTTTTCGTGATCGATTCCCAGGAGATGCAGCACGGTCGCATGCAGGTCGTAGCAATACGTCGGATTCTCGATCGCCTTGTACGACCATTCGTCGCTGGCGCCGTAGGTCGTCCCCCCCTTGACCCCGCCGCCGGCCAGCCACGACGTGAACGTGAACGGGTTGTGATCGCGGCCTTTGCTTCCCTGGCTGCACGGCATGCGGCCGAACTCGGTCGTCCAGATGACGATCGTGTCGTCGAGCAGCCCGCGGGCTTTCAAATCGTGGATCAATGCGGCGGCCGGTTGGTCCATGCTCGTTCCCATCTCGCCGTGATCGCGGGCGATGTCTTCGTGGCTGTCCCAGTTGCGGCGGGGGAAGCCGTTGTCGGCTCCGCTCCAGATCTGCACGAACCGCACCCCGCGCTCCAGCAGCCGCCGCGCGATCAGGCAGTTGCGTCCGAAATCGCTGGTGATCTTCTGATCGAGTCCGTATTGCTTCTGCGTCGCTTCAGTTTCGTGCGAGATATCGAGAACTTCGGGGGCGCTCAATTGCAGCTTCGCCGCCAGCTCGTAGGCGGCGATCCGCGCATCGAGCCGCGAATCCCCCTCGCGGTTTTGCGCGTACCCGGCGTTCAACTTCCGCAGAACGGCGAGTGCATCGCGATCGCCGTCGGGGGTGATGAACTTTGCGGCTTCGGGGGGGAACAAATCGGCGATCGGATTCTTGGCATTCGGCCGCAAGAGCGTTCCCTGATGGGCCGCCGGAAGGAACCCGGCGCTCCAGTTCCCCGGTCCGTTGGGGGCGAACCCGCGCATGTCGGGGAGCACGACGAACGTCGGCAGATTGTCATTGAGGCTTCCCAGACCATAAGAGACCCACGCTCCCATGTGCGGAAAGCCTGGCAGGACGAAGCCCGTATTCTGCATGAACGTCGCCGGCCCGTGGATGTTCGACTTCGAGACCATCGAGGGGATGAACGCCATCTCGTCGACGCACGTCGCGAGGTGCGGGACGAGGTCGCTCATCCATTTGCCGCACTGGCCCGATTGCTTCCACTTCCACGGACTGGCCATGCACGCCCCGGGGGAGCTTTGAAACAGCTCGACCTTCTCACCCGGATCCCACGCCTCGCCGTTGCGCTCGACCAGAAGCGGCTTGTAGTCGAACATGTCGCACTGACTGGCCGCCCCCGACATGAAAAGCTGCACAACGCGCTTGGCCCGCGCGGGCTCTCCCCCCCTTAGGAAGGGGGGGTTGGGGGGGGTCGCGTCGCGCTGTGAATTGACTCCCGCGAGTTGATCGCGCGACCCCCCCTGCCCCCCCTTCCTAAGGGGGGGAGGCACGGCATCGCCCGCCAGCAGTCCCGAGCGCGCGAGCAGATCGGCGAGCGCAATCCCTCCCAGTCCTCCGCCGAGATTCCATAGGAACTCGCGGCGGCTCGTCGCGCGAATCTGTCTGAGCTTGATCATCAAACCGAACTCCCACGAGTCGGATCAAAATGTCGAATGTCGAAATCCGAATGTCTAAAGAATTCCGAAATTCAAATGACGAAACACTCCAAGCAAGTGCTTTTGATTTTCGTCATTCGAGCTTGTTTCGTCATTCTGATTTCGACATTCGTCATTCCCCTCTTTGTCAGTCCACAAACACGAACTCGTTGCTGTTGAAGATCACGCGGCAGGTGTTTTCCAGTCCGTGTCGGCGAGTGTAGTCGACCAGCGTTTCGGTTTCTTCGGCGCGGGCCGCGCGGCCAAATGCGAGACGGAAGGCGGCTTCGATCTGCCGGGCCGGGTCGTCGGAAATTGCTCGCAGCCGCTGCGCAAAATGCTCCGCCTGTCGAACCATGAACTGATTGTTGAGGAGCGACAACGCCTGGAGCGCCGTGAGCGTGGCGTTTCGTTTCGGAGTCAACAGCGACGGATCGGCGGCGTCGAGACATTCCATGAACGGGTCGGGCACGCTCCGCACGATGAAGCGATACACGCTCCGCCGGTTCGCCGCCGGGGCATCGACGTCGAAGCGTTCGTAATCGTAGATCGGCGAGTGATCGTCCTTGAAGAAGAACTGCTGGAGGGATGGCCCGCCCATCGTCGTGTCGAGCTTGCCTGAGACGGCGAGGGCCGCGTCACGAATCGCCTCGGCTTCGAGCCGCTGGCGATTCATCCGCCACAGGTATTGGTTCCCCGAGTCGATCGCCGCGCAGGCCGGGTTGTGAGCCGACGACTGGCGATAGACCGCGCTCATGAGAATCAGTTTGTGCAATCGCTTCAAAGACCATCCACCTGCTCCCCCCCTTAGGAAGGGGGAGTTAGGGGGGGTCGCGCCGCGCTGTGATTCGGCCGCCGATTTCGGATCGCGCGACCCCCCCTGCCCCCCCTTCCTAAGGGGGGGAGTCGCGCCGTCTGAAGGTGGCGGCGAATCCGCAAGCGTGGACCCGCGTTTCCCCTGCCCCCTGACCCCTGATTCCTGACCCCCGTTCGTCCCCTGAATCCCGAATCCCGAATCCTGAATCTTTTGTTCCCCGAATTCCACGGCCAGCCAATCCAGCAACTCCGGATGCGTCGGCAGCTCCCCCTTGTGCCCGAAATCGTTGGGCGTGTCGACGATGCCTCGGCCGAAGTGGTACTGCCAGACGCGGTTGACGATCGATCGCCGCGCGAGCGGGTTTTGTGGATCGGTGATCCAGCGCGCGAGGGCGACCCGTCGGGCTCCTTCGTCGGCGACGTTGTCGATCGGGAAATCGGCTGGCAATCCGACGAAGCACGACAACGCCCCCGGCGTCATCTCGGGTCCGGGGGTCTTGTCACTCCCGCGATAGAGCAGATGGACGGGGCGCGGGACGCTTGCGGGAGCGAAGCTGCCGATCGGGGTGAAATCGTTCGCCGCCGCGTAGACCTTTTGCGGGGCCGGGAGTGCGCCGATCTGCTTGTCGATCTCCGCCAGTTGGGTGTCGACGGCCGCGATCGCCGTCCGCATTTCGGCATCGATCAACGCATCGACCGCCGCACGCCGCTGTGTGGTGAGCTTCGCGATTTCTGCTTCGATCTCTTTGCGGCGCAGGCTTTCGGGGGAAGCGGGTTTCGCTTCCCCGAGTTGCGCGCGACTGCTGTGGTTGTCGACGAGAAACTTGGTTCCCCAGCGTCCCCCCTCGATCGAATCGAGGGCGGTGACTTTCGATTCCAGCGCGACGTTCTTCCCCGCAGAGATCACCTGCAGCTCGGCCAGAGCGAAGACATAGTCGTTCGTTCGCGGCCAGAGGCGAGTCGCCGTGACGCGGACGTAACGTGCCTCGCGATCCTGCACTTTGAACGCGAGCGGCTTGTCGCCGGGATTCGCCAAATCGGCCGCCTGATGATCGGCGATTGTTTCTGCGACCGCGAATTGCGGATCGTCACTCGTCTCGACGCGGAACCGCACCGGGAACCCAAAGCCCGGCGTGTCGGTGAAATCGGTCGGCCGCGCCGGCACGAGCGCGATTTCGTCGATCGGTGCCGAACGCCCCAGATCGATCTGCACCCATTTGACGACCTCCGATTTTGCCTCGATGGCGCTGTGATATCCGTTGGTGGGGCTGCTCGTTCCATCCGGCTTGGGAAGTGTTTTCAGCTCGCGATTGAGCTCTGCCGCACGCTGGTCGGTTTCGCGAATTTCGGGGCTGGTGATCTCGGCAACTTTGGCCGCGAGGGTTCTTTTATGGGCCGCGAGCGGTTTGCGGGCGCTCGACAAGGCGCGGCGCGTTCGATGCGTCTCGGGGTTGGCGTCGAACGCCCGATCGGCCCGGTCGATTCCCGCGAACACCGCCTGCAGGCGGTAATACTCCTCCTGCGGAATCGGATCGAACTTATGATTGTGGCAGCGGGCGCAGTGGACCGTCAGGCTCAGGAACGTCGACATGCTCGCGGCGACCATGTCGTCGCGATCGTTCGAGCGGGTGATCTTCTTGTCGAGCGTCCCTTCGCGCAGCTCGGCATGCCCGACGAAATCCCACGGACCGGCGGCGATGAATCCCGTCGCGACCATCGCCTGCGGGTCGTCGGGAAACAGCACATCGCCGGCGAGTTGTTCTTCGATGAATCGCCCGTAAGGCTTGTCGCTGTTGAACGCGGCAATGACGTAGTCGCGATACGGCCAGGCATTCGGCCGCGGCTTGTCTTTGTCGTACCCGTGCGACTCGCCGTAGTGGACGACGTCGAGCCAGTGCCGGCCCCAGCGCTCGCCATACCGCGGCGAATCGAGCAGCCGGTCGATGAGTCGCTCATAGGCATCGGGCTTGGAATCCGCCAGAAATGCGGCGACTTCCTCGGGCGTCGGCGGGAGCCCGTGCAGATCGTAGGTCAGGCGGCGGATCAACGTCGCGCGATCCGCCTCGGGAGACGGCGTGAGTCCTTTGGTCTTCAGCTTCGCAAGGATGAATGCATCAATCGGCGTCCGCACCCAATCCGAATGGACTTCCGGCGCCGGCGGGCGAACCAGCGGCGTGAGCGACCACCAGTGGTCGCCAGCTCCGGCGAGCTTGCGGTCGCGGAGCATCAAATCGTCGGGCCACGCTCCCCCCTGTTCGATCCATTGGCGAATCGTGGCGACCTGTTCGACCGTGAGCGGCGGACTCCCTTTGGGCATCGCCGGCTTCTCGCCGCTGATGACCTCGATCAGCAGACTCTCCCCGGGCTTCCCCCGTTCGATCGCCGGGCCGCTCTCTCCCCCGGCGTGTGCCTGCTTCGCCGAGACGAGCGACAGCCCCCCTTTGGGTTTGTCTCCCTGATGGCACGAGACGCAGTGCCGCTCGAAGAGCGCAGCCACTTTGTCGCGGAAGAACGCTTCGTCCGCCGCGCGAGATTCAACCGCCGGAAGGGCGAGGACCAGCAGGACCATTCCCAGGCAGGATGAGAGCAAGGAGATTCGCCTAGCCGAAACTGGCGAATCGCTCACCAAATTGCAACGTATTTGTTGCATTTTGAAATGCCCATGCTGCCTAAGTTGACATTTGGAAATCGGCAATTTGAAACGAGCAACTCATGCTTTCAAAATGACTTGCGGTTCAGAATCCGACGCGAAAGGACAAACGCTGCTCGAATCGATCTCCTCCCAGTTTCAGCAATTTGACAGATGCCACGCGGTTCGACGCAACAGACAGTGCAATGGCCGTTCACGGGATGACGTGCGAAGGCGAACGTAAGATCGTCAACTCTTTGGAACACTTCGCCTTACAGAGAGAATCCATTGTATCATTCCGATGGCAACCCGTGCAGCGTGCTCGTTTCCAGATTGGGACGGATTGTCGAATTGCGACCCATCAGGATACGACCTTCCTTCTACGCCGGGTTGCCACGGCTATGATCGGCGAGCTAAATTGGTAAGACCAATTTCAGCGGGCGCTCATTCTACCGAGGATCTATGTCCGTCAAAGCGGCAACCGACCGCGTGTCCGAGATCAGCCGGCAGCTCGAACGCGCCATTCTTTCCGGTGAGCTCAGGGAAGGGGATTTTCTTCCCGCCGAACGGCGGCTGAGCGAGCAATACGGCGTCAGCCGCTCGGTCGTCCGCGAAGCGCTCGGCCGATTGACGAGTCTGGGGTTGGTGGAAAGCCGGCACGGGTCAGGATCGCGCGTCGCTCCCCCCAGTGCCCGGGCGATCTCCGTCGGCTACGAGCGGTTCCTGCGAAACTCCGATGCGGGTCTTGAAGACCTGGCCGTCGTCCGGCTGACGCTGGAAACGACGATTGCCGGCCTGGCAGCGGTCAATCGCACCGATACGCACCTGACCCGTCTCGCGGCAACGCAGACCATCCTTGAAAACCCCCGACGGTCGCTGGCCGCGCACGTGAAGGCCGACGCCGAGTTCCATGCGATTCTGGCCGAGGCGAGCGGCAATCGGTTTTTCCCGGTGGTGCTGGCCCCGATCCACGATCGGCTCACCGACAGCCGCCTGAAGACGTTGAAGCAATACGGCGCCCACATCGCCCACGAACATCACGACAAGATCCTCGAAGCGATTCGCGAGCAGGACCCGGCGGCGGCCGCGGCGGCGATGCGCGAGCACCTGACGGTCAACAGCCGCCACCTGGACGAAATCTCCCGGCAACCCAAACTGCCGACACGTCCCCGGTAGCCCCTCGTTGCGCCAATTCCCCCCGGAACATGCCTCCTGGGCGACTCCCGATAAACCCGGGTATCTCGCTGCAAGTTCCGGCCTGCCATAGGCCCGCGGCAGTCTTCCGGCTACGAGATTGCATCCCGCGCCCGGCAGCCAGCACTGCGAACAGTCCCCGCCCGCCCATCACTTTGAGGGATCAACCCCCCCTCAAGCCTCAAGTCCCAAGCCTCAAGCCCGCCCATCGGGCGCCGCCAACATCATCTTGCCGCAATTCGGGCCTTACGCTACGATCCGCCCCCCTTGTGGGGTCAGCAGATACGCCAATGGCGTCGTTCGTGGTGGGCTCTCGGATGGAATACCAGTTTCGGCCGATCGGCAGGAAGTGCGCCGCGACCGGCGCCGACCTCGTCCCCGGCAGCCTGTGCCATTCGATTCTTGTGGAGCGCAACGGCGAGTTGCAGCGCCTCGACTATTCCGAACAGGGGTGGACGGGCCCTCCGCCGGAGGCGATTGGCGTCTGGACGTGCCAGGTTCCCAAGCCGCTGGAAGTTCGCCACGAGCCACTCGACACGAACGCCTTGATGAGCTGCTTCGAGCAGTTGTGCGAAGAAGGGAACCCGGCGCGCGACGGGCTGCGCTACATTCTGGCGCTGCTCCTGGTCAAAAAACGACGACTCAAGCTGGATGGCACCCGGGCGGACGGCAACGAAGACTACCTTCAACTTTCCGGCGCCCACGGCGAAGGCGCTTGGGAAGTCCGCGACCCGAATCCCAGTGACGAAGATGTGCTGCAATGGCAACGCGAGCTCAACGTCTATCTCGCTTCTGAATGGCAAACGGGTCCTCCGGTGACGTCTGATCTTTGAAACGATTTGGGACCACGCGAAGAGGCAAGCCCGACGAACGACTGCTTGCCGCTGATTCCTGAATGCTGAATCCCGACCCCTCTTCTTCCATGTCCATCACCCGGCGGCGATCATTGAAAATGCTGTTGCTCGCCGCGAGCAGTCCGCTGCCGGGCTGTGCCTGGATGCGCAACTGGGCGGGGCCGCGCGACCCGTTTGGGGCCAGTGCCCCGTGCGTGCTCCAGCCGAACGCAACGGCGGTCGAAGTGATCAACCACCTGAATGCCAATACCGCGCAAATTCGGTCGTGGAAGGCGGATCTCGTGAAGATCGTCGGGCGCGGCGCGGCACAGACGCCCTTCGCCGTCAACGCCGATCTGGCGATCGAATCGCCGCGGAACTTCCGATTGCGGGCCGGTTCGCTGGGAGGGGAAGAAGTCGATCTTGGCTCGAACCCCGAGCAATTCTGGTTCTGGAATAAACGTTCGGAAGAGAAATACGTCTTCGTCGGCTATCACGACCAGGATTCGGTGAACAAACGCCGCTTTCCCATTCCGTTTCAACCTGAATGGATCATGGAGACGTTTGGGGTGATCCCGATCGACGCGAGCAACGTCACAGCTCAGCCCGGCCCCATCGGACCGGGCGGGATGCGGACGATCCATCTGATCTCCGACGTCGATTCGCCGCAGGGGGGTCGAGCCCGCAAGCTGACGGTCGTCGACATCTGCCATGGGGTTGTCGTCGAACAGGCCCTGTACGACGAACAAGGGCAGCTCATCGCCAGCGCGCGGATGAGTCAGTTTGGCAGGCACGGTGTCCCCGGATCCAAAATGTCGGTCGTGCTTCCCAAACAGATCGACCTCGACTGGCCCAAAGCCAAGCTCGGTCTGACGCTGGTGATGAACCACATCGATGTGAATCCGCAGCGAATTCCCGAGCGAATCTGGCAGCGTCCCGAAAAAGAGGGATACGAGGTCAACGATCTCAGCCAGTGAACGCGGCGAGCAGCGCGCACTCACTCCAGCTCGCTGATCTTGCCCTTGAACGTGTGCTGGATGGGGGCCTTCTCCGGGACGTAGTTCACCAGGAAGATCTCCAGCATTTCGTATTTCGCGAAATCGACGTACTCGCGCGCCAGGGCAATCACGCGCTCGATCGTCGCCGGGACGCGCACGTCACGCTCGTCAGGGGGATAAGGAACGCGCAGGACGATCCGCAACGTCGGCGGGACGGTTTTGAACTCGTTTTTTGTCCAGCCTCCATCGACGCGGGGCGATGATTTGGGGAACTCGGCCACGAGCGCCTTCTGCAACGGCATGAACGGCGCCAGGTGCAGCTTCCAATAGACCCAGATGCCGGCCGTGGCAACAATCCCGAACGCAAACATGGAAAGCACGACCCAGCGTCCGGAGATCGTTCGCGGCGGCCGGGATGGGGCGGTGGTTTCCATGAGATCGCGCAGTTTCGGTTACTTCACGTGCCGCAACTCGTCGGCCCAGACTTCGGGGCCGCCGAGATTGTCGGGTCCGAGATGGACGTGGCGAATGACGCCTGTTCGGTCGACGACGAACACCGCCTCGCGCGGCCGATTGGTCGTATCGTCGAACGCGCCATACTGTCGATGAACTTCGAAATTGTTGATGTCGGCGAGCATTCCGAACGGAAACGGCTCGTCGCGGGCTGTGCGCTCGCCCCGCTCGTTGGGAGCGGGACGCAACTCGCTCGGCCGTAGCCCGCTGATCGCCAAAACGATCGCTCCCGATTCGTGGATCGGCAGAAAGTTTCGTCGCAAGTCGAGCAACAGCTCACTGTGGTCCGGTCCCTGCGTGCCGTCGAAAAACACGAGCAGCAATCGATGACGCCCGATGTAACGGGCCAAGCGCACGATCTGCGATTGCTCGTCGTACAACTGGAAGAGGGGCGCCGCACGCATCGTCGCGGCGACCGGGGTGTGCGCCACGACCTGCGGCGGACGCTGGATTCGATACCAGACCAGCCCGGCAATGACGACGGCCGAAACCGGGATCGCCAGAAGTATCTTACGCATTGCAAGCACGGATTTCATATCGGCCCGCGCATTGGAGAGATCGCTGGCGCTCGTCGGTGCTGTTGAGAGCGATCTTCAAATGAAGGTCGGGTTTACGCCGCGAGCAAAGTCATTGTCAGTGGATCAGAGATCGCCAGTGCGTCCGGGTGAGTATGTATCGGCGACGCATTCTGTGCGGGCAACGCGCTGTCTATCGTGGATCGCGATCCAACATGATCTTCAACACCCAACTCCAGTCGATTTCGTAGCCATCTTTTCGTGGGAATGCCATCAAGATGTCAACGTGCTCGATCGCGGTCCAATGTGCGAATATCACGCGATAATTGTGCCTGTGCGTCGTGATATAGACTTTTCTCAGAACGACTGAATTGAATTCTTCGGTGATCGATTGATCGACGCTATCAAGTTCTTCATAGATAGAAGCATCCGCTTCCAACTGGCGAAACATTTTCCGGACGAGAGACTTGACCGCCGGACTTGTAGAAATCATTCGCTTAATCGCACCTTGAACGAGGCTAGAGTCGATTGTCGCCATCGGCCCGCTTTTCTCATTATGCAGCAGGCTCGTCGTGGAAATACAGGGATCGCCAGTCTTCGGCTATTCGGTTCGTCTTCGATGCCTTATGCAGTCTCGATCGCAATGTGCGGTCAAGCGATGGATCGACCAAATCCGTCAGGGATTCTGCCGTCGACTCACTCAGATTCTCAAAATCCACGAAATCAGCTAATCCCGATTCTGCAATGATTTCGCCATATTGCGACTGCTTGTAAGTGGGGTCGTCGTGAGCCTTCGTAAGTATCTGGTCATTCGTCAGATATGCCCATTTTTGAAACGAAGCCCCGAGGGCAGCATCCCACTCCGCAAAGTAACGTCGAAAAAGGCCGCGAATCTGCGCCTTCGCAGTTATTGATGCATTTCCCTCGATTCTTTGAGATGGTCCGTCGAAAGACGTCGAAATCCGACCGGCGGCCTGCAGACCGTTTAACGAATCAGCAACCTCGTCGCTGTATTGACCAAGCTTCCATCGCTTGAACGTAAAAACTCGCCATTTCTGATCAGCCGACCCCTCGTCCGCGAAAAACAGCGTCTTTTGCAGCCGTAGCATGCCGTAGGCGCCTTTTCGCCAGCGCGAAATGGCATGCAGTACTGCAAGCTTTTGAATTGTCCGCTTTGTGAGAAATGACATTGTTCAATCCGACAAGTCACGACGGCCCTGACAGTCGCCCGTGAACCATCTTGCCGCAAGGTGCGTTTGGAAAGCCATTCACGAGTGCCGCAAGGTGAGAATGCTTCACCCGCATTTGTTTGACGACCCGCGTCCTTAATTGTAGCATTAGCGTAACTACTGTTCAAGGGTACATATCGCAAACTATGCACCCGGACGCGGCGTAAGTCCGCCGAACTGGCGAACGGCTTCGTACATGACGGCTGTCGCCGTGCTCGCCAGATTGAGGCTGCGGACCTGTTCGTGCATCGGGAGTTTCAGGTTGCGACTGGGCTGCTCTTCGAGGATCGTCGCCGGCAGGCCGCGGGTTTCACTGCCGAAGACGAGGACATCCCCGACCTGGAACTCGGCTTCCCACACCAGGCGCCGCGCGGTTTTCGTCAGATACCAGAACGAGCGTCCTTCGAGCCGCTGTTTCAGCTCGTGCCAGCTCTCGACCGCTTCCCAATCGACAAACTGCCAGTAATCCATCCCGGCCCGGCGGAGGTGGCGTTCGTCGAGGTGGAACCCCAGCGGCCTGACCAGCCACAGCTTGGCCCCCACGGCCACGCAACTGCGACCGATGTTCCCCGTATTTTGCGGAATGTCGGGCTGGTGAAGCACAACATGCAGCGGAGGTTTCGAGGTCGATGACATGACAAACGCGGGCGTTTTAGAGGAGTGCAACGATCATTCCCAGGATCGTCGGGGCCAGCGATTTCAGGAGCTCGAGAAAATCGTGGGAACCGCCAGTCAAATCAACACCGGTCCACCATGACAAGAGAAGGAAGGCCGCCGCCATCACTCACCTCGATTTAGAAAGGGATCCGCCCCGCGTTGCGCACACACTCTGAATGCGGTTCCGCATTGGGAGAAGTCTAAAACTCCCCACCTGAATTGTAGCAGCACTGCCACCGGCTACCATCGGATTCGAGTTCGGCAATTGAAAGACCTCATTCCATCTATCCTCAGCTCGATGGCGCACGCTTTCCGAAGAGGTAGTGTGAGACTCCCCATTCATTCCCACCGGCGCACCCGAAGAGCTCGGCGCAGGCCATCAAGAAGAGGCGCCAGCGATGGAACCAGACGGGCGCTTCCGCAGTGCCATACGCCTGCGCGAGAATCGGCAGGATTTCCGTTTGTCGCTCGTCGAGGTTTGCCAGCCAGGCGTTCGCGGTTTGTTGATAGTGTGTGCCGCTCCACCGCCAACGATCGAGCAGCTCGACGTCGCGCTGAAAATGCAGCAGGAGATCGTGGCTCGGCATGATTCCACCGGTAAAGAAGTGACGGCCCATCCAGTTGTCGGAACCTTCGGTTTCGAAGGCATACGCCAGATTCCGGTGGCTGAAAATGTGGACAAACAGTTTTCCGGAGGGGCTCAGCCAGCCCGCGATGCGGCCGAGCAACCTTTCGTAGTTTCGCATGTGCTCGAACATCTCGACCGAAACGATTCGATCGAAGCGGGCCTCGATCGTGAAATCGTTCATGTCGGCGGTGATGACCCGCAGGTTGCCGATTCCATCGCGGCGCGCCTGCGATTCGATCCAGATTCTCTGCGGAGTGGAATTCGAGACCGCCGTCACCCGGCTGCCGGGAAATCGGGCCGCTAGGAACAGTGCCAGCGATCCCCAGCCGCAACCCAGTTCGAGAATCTCCTGTCCGTCGCGAATGGCGGCCCGCTGGCAGGTGATCTCCAGAGCGGCCTGTTCGGCATGTTCCAATGACGACGATGCCGGTTCCCAGTAGCAGCAACTGTATTTCCGATGCGGGCCGAGGACCCTGGCGAAGAATTCCGCAGGTACTTCGTAGTGTTGTTCGTTGGCTTTCTCCGGGACCGGAGCGATCGGTCCGGTTCTTGTCCGTTCGACGAAGGCCGCGAGGGCCAGACCGTCTCTTTCACCGTCGGTGCGGGATTCATCCTGCAGTCGCTGCGCACAGAGCCGCCGAATTCCTTGGCGGAGTAGTGCGTCGGGAATCCAGCCGCGCTCGGCGGCAGCCAACGTTAGCGACAAAGAGCTCATGGCCCTACTCCTCGTTTCGGCGGCCAGGGGAAAAAGACGCTCGTGGTTCGCTGATAATCGCGATAGGCGTCGCCGCGGCTCTTGAGAGCTTGTGCCTCGGCGGGAGGAATCCCGGTCACCTTGAACAGGAAATAAACCATCAGCAATGGGCCGAAAAGTGTCACCCACCACGCCGGTCCGCCCACCGCGAACAGCACGTAGGCCCACCAATGGACCCACTCGAAGAAGTAGTTGGGGTGCCGGGAGCACCGCCACAGTCCGTCGCGGCAAACTTGACCGCGGTTGTCGGGGTTGAGGCGGAAGGCCGACAACTGACGGTCGGCGATCGACTCCCCGACGATGGCGATCAGCCAAATCGCAATCCCGCCGAAGTCGAACGGCGTCCAAACCGGCACTGAGTTCCGGGCCGCAACAAGCATCGGCACTGCGAACAACACACTCCACCAGGCCTGCACCTGAAAAAACAGGAACAGATTGCGCTGCGCCTTTCCTCCCCATTGATCCCTGAGCGCTTGATAGCGCCCATCTTCCGGGAGCTTGACCAGGCGGACGAAGATGTACCCGCTGAGCCGGAGCGACCAGACCAGTGCCAGGAGAGCAATCAGGCCGCGTCGCGTCGGATCGCCGTCGGGAGAGAGGAGGGCGAACAGAACTGCCAGACAGCCGACTCCCAAACCCCAGGCCACGTCGACGATCCCCGCGTCGCCGCGCCATCGCTGGACGAACCACAGGAGGGACATGACCAGGGCCATTGCCCCCCATCCCGATACGAGCAACAACCAGGGGTTCATCAGATTGGCTCCGGACGATTTCCGACAGCCGGAACGCAACCCCACTGCAGGTCGTAACGCGACTGCGGCTTGGCGAGCAGCATCTGCACGACGCCGGTGTAACGTTCTTCGAAGGCCGCCTCGCAATAGCAAAGGTAGTAATCCCACATGCGGATGAAGCGCTCGGAATAACCCAAGGCTCGGACCTGATCGAGCGCGGCGTAGAAACGTTCGCGCCACAATCGGAGCGTGCGGGCGTAGTGCGCGGCAAAATCCTCTACGTGCAGGATCCGCATGTCGGTCGCACGGGCGACCGATTCTCCCAGCGCCAGAGCCGACGGGAGGCAGCCGCCGGGGAAGATGTATTTCTGAATGAAATCGACCGATCGCAGGTACGCCGGATAGCCCTGCTCATTCATGACGATCCCCTGCAGGAGCATCAGGCCGTCGGAAACCAATCGCTGGCTGCACTGGTGGAAGTACGTGTCGTAGAACTGATGCCCCACCGCTTCGATCATTTCGATGGAGACGAGTTTGTCGTACTTCCCCGTGAGATCGCGGTAATCTTCGAGCAATACCGTCACGCGGCTCTGCAATCCGGCGGCGCGGATTCTGTCTTGTGCCAGCTCGAACTGTTCACGCGAAATCGTGGTGGTCGTGATCCGGCAGCCGTAATTGCGGGCGGCGTGCAAGGCGAAGCCCCCCCATCCGGTTCCGATCTCGAGGAGGTGATCGTTCGGACCGAGATCGAGCCGGCGGCAGATGCGGTCGAGTTTCTCGATCGACGCCTCGTGCATCGTGCTTTCCGATCGTGGAAAGACTCCGGACGAATACATCATCGTCTCGTCGAGAAACAGGCGGAAGAAGTCGTTGCCCAGGTCGTAGTGGGCCTCGATATTGTTGCGACTGCCCGTGCGCGTGTTGCGGCGGATCCAGTGACCGGCACGGGCCAGCCATCCCGCCAGACGCGCCAAGCCGCCATCCATGTCGCCGATCGCCTGCGGATTGCGGATCAGAAGCCGGAAAAGCGCGGTCAGATCGGAACAGGACCAGTCGCCATCGAGATATGCCTCCGCCGCGGCCAGGCTGCCTCCGGTCGCGACGCGGCGATAGAAACGTGCATCGTGAACGGCGATCGAGGCATGCAGTTCCGACGAATCGGCGGCACCGAACTGCTGGTGGCCATCGGGATC
>JAGVKR010000530.1 GCA_020050375.1 Planctomycetales bacterium | reverse complement strand
GTCGATGAGGCGGTCGGGTTCGAGCCGGCGATTCGCCGCGTGCTGCTCGCCGACCGGCCGCCGCTCCGTTTCGATGTGGCGTCAATCGGCATCGGCTCGGTGCCGGGACAGCGCGAAATCTGGGCCGCACATTCCAACGTCCTGTCGATCAAGCCGATCGCGACGTTCCGCGAGCGCTTCGAGCAACAACTGCGATCCGTTGTCGAGGCGCAAGGTGGGACCTTGAGCGCTTCGCAGGGGATCGAGACGAGTTCCCCGCTGCGCTCGCAAGTCACTTCGCCGAAGACCGTTCGCGTTGCAGTCGTCGGCGCCGGGGCTGGAGGAACCGAGGTCGCTTTTGGGCTGGAAGCCCAACTTCGCGGGCGGCACGCTTTGGCGGAAGTGTCGCTTGTCGACGGAAAGACCGAGATTCTAGATGGCTACGCGCCGGGCGCGATCCACCGCGCGCGAGACGAACTCGCACGACGGGGAATCGCCGCGCGACTGGGGAAGCGCGTTGCTGAAGTCCGACATTCGCATCCGGACGTGGTTCCCACGTTGGTCTTCGACGACGGTTCACACCTCGTCGTCGACATCGTCGTCTGGGCGACGGCCGCCGCTCCGCCGCCTGTGCTCGATCATTATTGGTTGCCAAAGACCGACGATGGATTCCTGGCGGTCCATCCAACGCTGCAAACGACAGCGGATCTTCCGGTGTTCGTCGTGGGGGACACGGCCAGCATCGTCGGCGAGCAGGTTCCCAAGGCAGGCGTGTACGCCGTGCGTGAAGGACCCGTGCTGTGGGACAATCTGCAGCGGTGGTTTGCCAACAAGAACCTGCGCCCATTCGATCCGCAGCGCCGATTCCTGTCGTTGCTCTCGACCGGGGACGAGCGGGCCATTCTCGACTACCACGGCTTCTCGGCCCACGCACGCTGGGCCTGGCGACTGAAGGATCACATCGACCGCAAGTTCATGTGGATGTATCAGGATTACCGCCCGCGCGCCGCAATTCACCGGCGAGCGGGGGGCGTCAGCCCCCTGAACCAATCCCTGCAAAGTCGACATCCCTCTGCCATGCGCTGCACCGGTTGCGGCAGCAAAGTTGCCGCCGACGTGCTCAGGTCGGCGCTCGAACGGCTGAATGTTCCGCGCGCGTCGGGCACGACGACTGCGCTCGATCGTCGCGACGATGCCGTCGTGCTCGACCGCCAGGCATCGCCAGTGGACGTGCTGTCGGTCGATTTCTTCCCGGCCTTTCTCGACGACCCGTACCTCGTGGGACGGTTCGCCGCGCTCCATGCGCTCTCCGACGTCTGGGCGATGGGAGCCGACCCGCTGGGGGCGCTGGCACTCGTGACGCTCCCCGCCGGTTCGCAAGTGCAACAGACGGAGCTGCTATACCAAATCCTGGCGGGGGGCTTGCGCGAGCTGACCGCCTGCGGAGCGGCGCTATGGGGTGGGCACACGACGGAAGGGGCCGAACTGACCGTCGGTTATAGCGTCGCCGGGAAACTCGATGGCCGAAATCCCTTCACCAAAGGAAACCTGCGCCCCGCCGATCGGCTGATTCTCACGAAGCCGCTCGGGACCGCCACGCTGCTGGCCGCACACCGCGAATGCCGCTGCCAGGCGCGGTGGGTGGACACCCTGCTCGCGCGAATGCTCGAGAGCAACGCGGAAGCGGCGCGCGTGGCCCGGGAATTCGGAGTTTCGGCCGCGACCGACGTCACCGGTTTCGGTCTCGCCGGCCATTTGCTGGAGATGCTCGATGCAAGCGGCGTCTCGGCCCGCCTGTCCCTGTCGGCGATTCCACTCCTGGAAGGGTTTGCCGAATTGAGCGAGGCCGGATTCCGCAGCAGTCTCGAACCGGCAAATCGGCGGGCAGAATCGAGGCTGCGAACTGTCAACAGCGATCTCGCGTCGCAGCCGGGCTATCAGGCGCTGTTCGATCCGCAGACGTCGGGTGGGATGTTGATCGGAATTGCCGAAGACCGGGCCGACGAGCTCTGCAAGCGGCTTGTCGCCCGTGGATATCCGCTGGCCTCAATTGTCGGCGCGGTGCAACCCGCGGTCGATGGACAGCCACTGGAAATCGGGGATTGATTCACTTTCTCCCGGCGGCGTCCTCTTCCACGAGGTCAAAAAAGGCTTCAAGCTCCGCCAGATCGCTTTTGGCGATTCGCGAGGCTGCATCCGGAGCTTCGAGTTTTCGCGGAGCAGCCAGGGCGGCCAACTGCTTCATGTCGAACCATTCGAGAAGCCCGAAGCAAAACAATTCCGGACCTTGCTCGACGCCGCGGTTCTGCGCGATGATCTCCTTCAGGCTCAGCAATGGCTGATGGATTTCGACTTCGCCGACGGCTGCTTCTTCGAGCGCGGCGGCGACCAGCACCATCAGGCTGCTGCTCGGACCGTACGCAACCAGCCGAACCGGGCCGGTTTTTCGCGATTCCGACAGCCACCGCGCGACAGCCGCGATTTGCGATGCCTGGACCCCCAGCGGGCGTTCTCCGACCGCCGAGATCAATAGCCCCCACAAATAGGCGCGCTGATTGATTTTAGCTTCGCCAAAATAGAACGGATCGACAAGGACGACACGCCGATCGTCGGCAAGGAGTGCCTCGGCCTGCGAAGCGACGCTGGCTCGGCCGGCGTCGGCCACGACGAGAACGGTGCCCTTGGGATTCGCGGCACGATTCAATTCGACGACGGGAACGGCCCAGCCGCTATCGAGCTTGAGCTTCCAGAACGTGACACGGGGGCCCGCCTGATCGCTCTCGCCGACCGGTTCGGCCTGCGCTTCGTACCGTTTCCATTTGACGATCTCGGCCAGTTTCTTCCGGCGGTCGACGAGCCAGCTCTTCGCCGCCGCGGCGGTCGTCGGCAGCGCTGCTTCACGGGGGAGTGCTTTGGCGAGATCGGCCGCGAGCGTGTGGAAATCGGCGTTGGGTTTCGGCAGGTCTACGGCGAGCTGCTCGGGCGTTTTGATTTCGTCGGCCGATGGAATCTCCGTTGCGTCGTATGCTTTGTCACCCGCGAAGAAATGCCGGCCGATCATCTGATAGAGCGCTTCGCGGTTCTCCTTCTGGAAATTGTGATCTCCGGGCTCAGCGTTGATGTGATACCGCAGGTTGTCGTCCTTCGCGTACAGCTTGAAAAACGGCCGCCCGGCGTCGAGCAAGGGGGGCAGGGCGTGATCGGCCTTGAAGCAGCACTGATCGTTGAGGTTATAAGTGAGGAGCGTCGGACGGGGGGCCATCAGGGCGGTGAGGTGTGAATAGTCGGCTGTCGTCGCGAGATCGACGGGGGTTTGCTCTGAATCGCCGAGGTCCGAAAAATTCTTGCCGCGCGTGATGAAGCTGGAGTAGCCGGCGACAGGATTTGCCAGGGTCACGCGGGTGTCGAGCGAGCTGATGAGAATCGTCTGCCAGCCCCCACCGGAAAGGCCGGCCACGCCGACACGCGTCGGATCGGCGTTGGGGAGCGCGAGCAGCACATCGAGGCCGCGCTTCATCGCCAGGTAGAACGGGGCGAGACCGCTGGTGCCACACAGATCGAGCTGGTTCATCCTTCCGTGGGCGTACCCTTCCTGTCGCAACTGCCCCATGTTGAACCATTCGGGGTTCAGGTTCACAATCCCGCGCTTGGCCTGATTGATGCACCGCATCTGCTTGTAGTCGACCGCTTTGCCAATCGCATCGTGCCCGTTGACGTTGAGAAACACGGGGACTTTGCCCGAAAGTTTTTCGGGCTCGTAGAGCAGGGCGGGGATCCACATGCCGGGAAGCGCCTCGTAGCGCAGCTTTTTGATCTTGTAGCCGGGGCCGCCGGGAATCGTTTCCAGCCATTCGACTTTGAGGGGCGCGTCGCGCCACTTTGCCGCCTCGCCGCGGTAGATCGTGCGGGCCAGCGTCTCTTGGCGCAGCGTTTCAGCCAGCGGCCCCCACTCGCCTGAAGTTTTCGGATGAGGCAGCGGCGCGACCCGCGCGGCACAAAATGCCTGCGTCTCGGCGAGCGTTTGCTGCGGAGAAAGGATTGGTTGTTCGAGGAGCTTTTGGAGCGAGGATTTATCATCTGCTACGGCGATGCTGGATGACGCTGCAAACGCAAGCAGTATGATGAAACGACGCTGAACATCGAACATCGAACATCGAACTTCCAACATCGAACGAGGCCCTTTTGGCGCGAGGACAATCATGGTGGCGAAGAAATACGATCTTGAGGAAAGGCTTCTGGAATTCTCAGTACGAATCATAAAGATCGTGGAGGAGCTACCGGATTCGCGGGCGGGCAAACATATTGCCTCCCAACTGCTTCGCTCCGGAACGTCTCCATTTCCCAATCATGGGGAAGCACAGGCAGCCGAATCGGCCAAGGACTTCGTGCATAAGAAGAAAGTTGCCCTGAAGGAGCTCCGTGAAACCCACCGCTGGTTGCAGCTTGTGCAAAGGATTCCCCTCATTCAACCGGCCAAACGCATGCACGAAATTCTGAAGGAAACCGATGAGCTCACAAGGATTTTTGTTGCCAGCATCCGAACTGCGCAACGCAGTCGTGAAGTTCAACCTCCATGATCCCGCTCCAAACACACCGCCAGCTCCCTAATCGCAAAACAGCGGCCACCGTGGCATCTTTGTTCGATGTTCGATGTTCGATGTTCGATGTTCGATGTTCGATGTTCGATGTTCGATGTTCGATGTTCGATGTTCGATGTTGGATGTTGGAAGTTGGAAGTTGGAAGTTCAACCAATCAATTCGCCGCTCACCCCTCCCGCGAAAGCTCCCACCCCTTCCGATATTCCTTCGTCAAAAACTGATTCGCCCCCGGTTCGTTCGTGACTTTGAGCTTCTCGCCGTCCCATTCGAGTGGCTTGTTGCCGGCGCGATGTGAGACGTTGCCGAGCAGGGCAGTCTCCGTGAGCGTCCCGCCGTATTCGAAGTTGCAGGTCGTGGGGCCGCCGGTTTTGACGGCGTCGATCCATTCCTTCCAGTGGCCGGTTGAGTCGGGAATCGTCGGCTTTGCCGCGCGAGCTTCTTTCCCCTGCTGCATGAACAACTTGTTCGTCCCGTAGTCGGCGAGCAACCGCCCCTCGGTTCCTTCAAACAACACGGCGGAGCTCTTTTCGTACATCTCGGCTCCTTCCGGCTGCCAGCCGCCGTGATACCACGTGAGATGCACCGGGGGCTGCTGGCCGCGGGCGGGGAAGTGATACTCGACCTGCATTTTCGTGGGTGGGTCGTTGTCGCGGCGGGCCGGTTTTCCATCAGCGCCGACATCGGGTCCCTTCTCGGACCGAACGCAGGCGACCTTCGTCGGGTACTTGAGGCCCAGCGCCCAGAAGGGGAGATCGACATAGTGGCAGGCCATGTCCGCCAGAACGCCGCCGCCGAAATCCCACCACCAGCGCCATTGAAAATGAAAGTGCGACGGGTGAAAGGGGCGATACGGCGCCGTTCCCAGCCACAGGTCGTAACTGACCCCTTCCGGGACTTCCCCCTGGGTGGCGCGCTGACATGCCGGGACAATGCTCCCCTGCCAGACGTGAACACGATTGACCGGGCCGATCGCGCCGGCCTGAATGATCTCGACCACGCGGCGGTAATTGCTCCCGGCATGGATCTGCGTTCCCATTTGCGTGACAACCTTGTGCTTGGCCGTCAGCTCGCGGATCGCGCGGGCTTCGAGCACCGTGTGGGTCAGCGGCTTCTCGCAATAAACCGCCAGCCCCTGTCGAATCGCCTGCGCGGTGGGAAGCGCATGCATGTGGTCGGGCGTGCTGATGACTACCCCGTCGAGATCGTTGTGATCGAACACACGCCGGTAGTCGTCGTACGTCTTCGCGCTGGGAAAACGGGCCGCCGCCTTGCCGAGGCGGGCCGCGTCGATGTCGCAGAGCACGATGATGTTTTCGCTGACAACGTTGTCGAGATTGTGCTCCCCTTTGGCGGCGACGCCGATGATCGCCAGATTCAACTTCTCATTCGGGCTCTTCCGCTTGGCGGCGTGCAGTTCGGGCAGACCCCGTCCGCCCAACTCCAGCGCGGGAAGGGCAGTGCCGGCCAGGATGGCCTTTTGAATGAAGTCGCGGCGACTGAGGCGATCGATCATGGAGCGTGTTCCTTCAGAGAATGAGCGCACGGCACTGAGGACTTGTTGCCGCCGATCAACGACCGCCGGCATCAAATCAACTGTCTTTGATGAACGTATTAGGGCCTGTTCTCGCAGGAGAATCAAGGCTTGCGGAGGGGGAGTTGGTCCGCGGAGAAGGGGACCGGAGATCAGGGATCAGGTGACAGCAGTCAGCAAGGGAGCGAATGATGACTGATCGCTGACGCCTGACGCCTGCCCTTCATTCCCAAGACGCGCGACGCGGACGATCGCTGTGTCGACGTGTGGCACTACGAGGCGGCGGGCTGTTGGGCGGGGGCGGTGGTGCCGGCCGCCTCTCCCTGATTGACGATCACCGCCCCGTGCTGGTTGACCGCTTTCTCGACTTCGTCGAGAAGCTGGTCGACACGAAACGGTTTGTACAGCACCGATTTGAGTCCCTGCTGGCGGGCCTTCACGATCGAATGCGTCGGGTCGTAGCCGAAACCGGTCATGAGGATGACCGGCACGTGCTCCTGCGAGTCGTGAATCTGACGGAAGCAATCGTACCCGGTCATGTCGGGGAGGCGGATGTCGGCCAGCACGGCATCGTACTGGAAGCTGCGGGTCATCAGGAGCGCCTCTTCGCCGTTATGGGCCGTCTCCACTTCGCAGCCGTAGCGTCCGAGCAACTCGTGGGCGGCGCGGCGGACGGTTTCGTCGTTGTCGGCCACCAGCACGCGCTTGCCGCGCAGCTTGGGACGTTGCGGCCGCGGCGGAAGAGGAGAGTGCGTCACCTTGGGAGCGATCGTCTCACCGACTTTGTGGATCAACTGCTTGATATCGCGGGTGTGCTTGAGAATATCCTGCAGGCGCTCGGCGACACTGGGGTCGTGACCGATGTAGCGTTCGAGAATCCAGGCGGCGTCATTGAGCACTTCGTCGACGGGATTGGCGACCTCCCGCAGAATCATTTCGGTGCTCTCGGTTGCGGTCGTCATCTTTTCGGCGACCAGCAGCTCCAGTGTGTTCAAAGCGACCGCGACTTCGCGGCTGAAGAGCTCGAGAAACTGCAGGTCGTTTTCGTTGAACGCGCCCGGCCGGGTGCTCTCGACGTTGAATGTTCCCAGAATCTGGTCGTGCAGTATCAGAGGAACCGTGAGAGAGCTGCGAGCGCCGGCGGCGCCGACGATGTACAGGGGATCGTTGGTGGTGTCTTCGCACAGGTAGCTCTTGCCGGTCGCCGCGACGAACCCCGTGACGCCATTCCCCTGGGGGCGGGCGAACAGCTCGCGGGCTTCCGCCTCGGGCACCATCCCCACCGTCAGCAAAGGTTCGAGCCGTTGCGTGGCCCGGTCGAGCAGGCGGATCTCAACCGTCTCGAATTCCAGCAGGTCTTTGGTGTAGTGGACGATTCGCGATTTGAGGAGCTCGACTCGGTCCTGGACGGTCATGTCCAGCAGTTCCTGCGGCGCGAGATCGCCCAGTTCGAGTCCCGCCTGATAAATCGCATTCAGCTTTTGCTGCTGCAAAATCTCGGCGGAGATGTCGCGGACCGAAACCAGGAGATAGCAGGGGATCGTTTCACCCGGCGAAACGACGGGGGTGGCCTGGACCTGGTAGTAGGTTTTCTCACCCAGACGCAGCGTGCTTTTGGCGCTGGCGCCCGTTCCCAAAGCGGTGTGGAACGGGCTCAGATCGGGGCCCAGGATCTCGGGGGCGCCAAATGCGTCATAGAAGCCAAGGCCGACCGTTGACGCTTTGCCCCCCGACAATTCGTCGAAGCGGCGATTGGTCCAGAGAATCCGCAGGCGAACGTCGAGAATCGCCAGCCCATCGGGAATCTGCGAAAGTATGCCGCCGGCCTGCGGGAGCAGGCTCGCTTCGCACAAATGTGACGATTGCCGATCGAGCAGGCACACGCCACAGAATTCCTGCTGGCGCAGAAGTTGAAGGGCTTGCTCCATCCCTTCGGCACGCACGGCCTGGAAACGCCCGTGCAGACCTTCGTATAGCGATTTGGCCTGTTCGGCATCGCCGCCAAAGATCAGGATTTTAGGGAGGTCCGCCACCGACGACGTTCTCCAGTTGCCCGGCAAAAGATGCAATCCACTCAATTGTATGACAACCGGCACAACCGGACAACTCTACGTGCGCCCGACTGGTATTCGGCGACCGTCGTCCATGCTAAGCTGCGTCTGCCTTCGAAAGTGCCGTTGTCCCGATCGAACCGGCCCTCCACTTGAATCGGCTGCTGGCCCGCTGGCGATGAACAGTTCAGTCAGATTCCACGGCATGGCCCTGATCTTCCGCAAAGTTGAACGGAGAAAGTGGCGCATCCCGCTTGTCGTTCACCTCTTATTTCCGCTCGTAGCGACGGTTGGGGGATCGTTCGCCCTCGCCGAGCAGCAGGCGCTGCTGATCAAGGGGGAGAGTCGGAATGGACAAATCATCGGCAATTCGGCTGCAACAATCACTTTCGATACGGCCACCGCGGGCGCGACCGACAGCCGGACAAGGATTCCGCTGACGGCGATCCGGCAGATCAACTTTGGCGCCCGGCCGCGGCTGGTTTCCGGATTCCTCCCGCCCCGGCGGATCGATTTTCATGGCGACGAGGGCCTGCACGTGGGGATCGAATCGGTCGAAATGGACGCGGCAGAAGTTTCAATCTTCGGCGCCGAATTGCGATCGATCCCGCGCGCCGCGCTGGCCCGGCTGCGGCAACCGGCCGGCGAGCGAAGCCTCGTCTACGAAGACTTCGAAATTCGTCCGACGCTGTTGGACGGCGCGCGCTTGAGCTCGACGCAGCATCGCTCGGGACGACAGAGCCTCATGCGGCGACCAGGCGATGCCGATTCGTCGTTCGCAATTGACCGCGACGTTCCCACCGGCCGCATTGAGCTGAGCTTCTACGACACCGGGGTGATCGAACCGGTGCAGCAATGGTTTGTGGAAACTGAGCTGCGTACCGGAGACCAGTCGTCGACCGTCCGGTTTTGTCCGGGATGGAATGTGCCGGAATATCGTTGTGCCGCATCGGGTGCAGGAGGTCTGGCTGCGCAGCCGGTGACTCGCTCGAAGGGCTGGCACCGCTTCACGCTCCTGTTCGATCCGCGGCGCGTGGTCGCTCTGGTCGACGACAGAGTTGTTGGCGCCGGAGCGGGCTTGGGGGCTCCCGCTCTCATTCGATTTCGAAATGCCGCGGTCGCCTCCTCCGGGAAGGAACAAGCGGGGGATGCCAAAGATGCAAACGAAGGTATGACCGCTACGGGCTGGATCGACGATCTGCACATTTTCGAGCACGCCCCAAGCCTTGCTCCGCCGAGCAACACGCAGCCGAACGACCTGCTTTGGCTGGCGACCGGCGATGAGTTGTTCGGCGAGTTGCCGACGATCGACGCGCGCGAAGTGATTCTGGCCGGCAAAGCGGGCCGTCGGAAATTCCCCTGGTCGATGTTGAACGGGATTGTCTTTGCCGCGAGTGACGTTCCGGCCGGTAGGCCGGTCGACGGCTGGATCGCGACGATCGAGCTGGCGTCGATTCTCGGGGCCGAAGCCGGGCCGAACGACCGACTGGTCGCCGCGCTCCAGCAGGTGACCGACTCGGAACTAGTCGCCGCGCATCCTTATCTGGGGACGATTCGAATCCCCCTCCGCGAAATCGAGCGGATCGTTCCTCAATACAGCGGTTCTCTGCGGCTGATCGACCCGGCGCATCACCATCTCGGCAACGAAATTCGGGAGGATTTTGTCGCCAAACTGGCGGAGGGATCACGACTGCAACGATCGTTTGCGCTCGACGCACTTCCCAAACAGGGGATCTTCGTGAGTTTGATGGCGACCGATCTCGAGCCGGCTTCGTCGCCGGAAGAGCGCTTCCGTCAGCAACTCGCCGCCGGTCCTCTGCGAACTGAATTGTTCGTCAATGGTCGCCGCGTGACCGACCTGAACCAGCTCATTTCATGGCGCTCAAAGCCGGAGAATCCGCAGCGCCTGCGAATCGCTTTGCCCCTTGGATTGCTCAAGAAAGGGAACAACGTGCTGCGGATCGAGCAGCGTCCGGCGCGGGACGACCGGCAGGAGTTCGACGACTGCGAGATCTCGCGGCTCGCGATCGAAATCGATTCGGTCACACGCTGAACCGCACGACGATCTCGTCGCCGTCGCGCATCATATGATCTTTGCCGACGGTCTGCTGCAGGTTGGCGGCCTTCACTTCCCGTTCAGAACCGAGCCGCAGCAGGTCGTCGACCGCCATGATCTCGGCCCGAATGAAACCGCGGGCCAGATCGGTGTGAATCGTGCCGGCCGCTTCGAGCGCGGTCGACCCGCGGCGGAGGAGCCAGGCTCGGACTTCTTTCTCGTCGGAGGTGAAGAACGTGATTTGCTCGGTGGCCTCGAAGATGGCGCGAAGCACCCGCTCGCGCGACGGCTCGCCCAACCCCAATTCGGCGGCGAATTCGGCCCGTTCGCTTTCGTCGAGAGCCTGCACTTCCAGCTCCAACCCCAGCGGCGCGGCGACGACCCGGTATCCCTTGTCGGTCAAATGCTGCACAACCTTCGAGTCGACGGCCGCGT
>JAGVKR010000184.1 GCA_020050375.1 Planctomycetales bacterium | reverse complement strand
GGGGGGGGGGGGGGGGGGGGGTCGCGTCCAACCAGGATCGACTTGCCCCCTGTCGGGCGACCATCCATCGAAGCCGACTTGAAATCCGCATGCCTGGCTTGCCGCCTTGCGGCGGTTGCGCGGCATCCCTGCAACGCGACCCCCCCTACCCCCCCTTCCTAAGGGAGGGAAACGCGCTCGCCACTTCGCGGCTTGCATTCGCGTCGCCGAGGCGCACATCGGCGGCGCGCGCCTGTCTCCTTTGCCCGCAACCCGCGAATCCCTTGGCGTTCCCACCGCCGGCCGGCACAGCCTGACATGCGCACTACGTCACTATCGCTGCCATGAATGGCAATCCGTGGCAGGGCTTCAATGTCCCTCCGGCGAGGCACGAGAGTGTCAACCGGCCGTACCGCAACGCGGTTCCACTCCAAAGCCCAGGGTTGACCGACGCAGTCGGGCTACCCTGGGTATGAGGAATGACGAGCGCGAACCCTGAAAGGGTTCCACGATGAACGTCGAATCGATGGCGCGGTCCCCGCCTGTGCAACCCTTACAGGGTTGACGATCACGCGTGTCGCCTTTCCCAGGGTACGACATTCCGTCGAACCCTGGGCTTTGGGGTGGAACCGCGTTGCGGTTCAATTCCCGGCGAGGCGCGAGTGACGTAGAGCACGCTGTGCGTGCCGGCAATGGGTTTTCATCGGAACCGACAGGGTGCGGGCCATCAAGCTTGTCGACATCTGCATTGTCGCGCCGGGCGGATCGGCTCGCAACCCGAGATTCCCCTCGCACGCACATCGCCGGCACGCGCAGCATATAATATGCCTCACTCCCCTCTCCCCTCGCGGGAGAGGGGCCGGGGGTGAGGGGGCGTTGCAACCAACGCCTCGGCCACGCATGATTTCGTCGTCCGGCAGTCAACGCCGCAATCGTGAGTGGCTGCTCTCTTCCATCCTAAAATTTCTCCGCACATTTCCAGATCCGGTACCGCCGGTCGACACGGCATCGCCGAAAACTGGTAAAATGGATGTCGCTGAAACTGGAAGCGCCGACGCGTCGGAAGTCGCGACCCAGGAGCCCGATCGCGACGTGGGTTTGATCCCGCCTGGCTCAAACCGCAAGCGAATGTTCGCTCGGCATTTTTCCAGATTTGGCGCGCGGCGGCCTTCGTCGGCCCGGCCCGGCCAGGATATCGCGGGACTTTCACAGAGCCTGCTGGCAACCGCGTGTTGCATTCGCAACTGCAATAGTCGCCAGTGTTTCGCGTCCCTGGAACGCTCTGCAACGGTGGCATACGCAACAATACGCAACGTAGGGACCATTTTGATGGCCGACACAGGGGCTGTGTCAATCTGATGTCAACAGTCGTCAAGTCATTCCCAGGTGAATGCTTATGAAGATCTCTCTGGAAAAATCCCCCTGTAAGAATAGGAAGAATGAGAGTTCTGGTACGCAACATCCACGTTGCGTATGCGTGCGATATTCGAGGTCATTCCAATTCAGTGAATCAGATTGATGTGTACGTGTGTTCATATTGATGGCGCGCGGTGCGGAAGCGATCTCCGGCACCCCAAACTTGCCAACGTACCCCGACGAACTTACGTCGATTCCAAGCCCGATCATCGACTTTCCGCTGCTCGTCGCTTTCCTGAGATCGTGTGAAAGGTTCGACTGAATAGAGGGTCGCTTACAACCTGTCGTGTTGGCTTTAGCCGACACGATAAAACATCTTCTGTGGACTGAAGTCCACACTACAAATTTTCACACGCTCTCCTGGAAACGTTGGAATCGTGCGTCGTCGCACTGCTTGACAAACCACCTCTGCGGTTTCAGACTTCGACGAACCAAGCGCTGGACTCATTTACGCGAGGAGCGAACGTGCCGGTCTCTGTCGAAAAGATGCAGGAGTGGTGTGCCAAGCTGATCGAGAAGTCTCCCGATTTCCCGGCGCTGGAAGAGTGTCTCAAGAAGATTCCGCAACTGGAATCCCTGGCCGATCTGCCGGCGGGGACGCGCGTCCTCGTCCGCGGCGACACCGACGTGGTCTTCGACGACAAGGGGGAGCCGGATGACGACAGCCGCCTGCGAGCCCTGGTCGATACGCTCAAATTGGGCGTGTCGAAGGGTTGGGTGCAGGTACTCTACGGCCATCGGGGCCGTGATCCAAAACTCTCCCTCGAGCCGGTCGCCGCCTATCTCCAAGACCTGCTCACAGGCGCGGGCGTCAAATGCGGCGAGATCAAGGTCGTCAGCGACTGGATGAACGATGAGACCGGCGAAATCCTCGATGTCGCCCGCGACGCGGTAGCAAAACTCCCCAACGGTTCGGTGATCCTGCTGGAAAACACCCGCAAGTACAAGCTCGAGCAGGCGCTGTGGAAGGCGAAGCCCGCCGACCTGCCCGCGATCGCGCCGAAGCTCGCCGCGTACGCCAACGGGATGCGCGACAAGATCGGCAAGGTGCACGTGAACGAAGGTTTCGCCGCTTCGAACCGAGACCTGTCGTCGACCGTCGTCCCGCTGACGATGGATCGCCTGGCGCTCGGCGCGTACATCGACAAGGAAATGCGAACGCATTTGCAGAAGACGCGGCTCGCGGAGCTGGTCGTCTTCAGCGGGATGAAGCTCGAAAAGCTCGACGACCTGCAGGGGATTCTCAATCGCGGCCAGGTGAAGGTCGTGATCGCCGCGGGCCTCTTGGCGCTGGCGCTCAAGAAGGCCGATGCCGACCTGGCGGGAACACCGTTCGAGATGGGAGTCGCCGGTTCGGATAAAGACTGCAAGATCTACATTTCCCCCGAGCGGATCGAGCAGGCAAAAACGATGCTCACTAAAGCCCGCGCGAAAGGGGTCGAGTTCGTCCCGCCGATCGACTTCATCATGGGGGACGGCAAGCCGAGCGACACGATTCCCGCCGGCGGCGCGCAGTTCGACGTCGGCCCCAAAACGATCGCCCTCCATGCCGCGAAGATCGACGAGTTCATCCGTTATCATCAGCAGAAAATGGCCGCGGGCAAAGGCCCGGCCGTCGCGTTCCACAACGGCGTGTTCGGCATGTTCGAAAAGGAAGAGTTCGCCGTCGCGACCCGCACGTTCATGGACCAGCTCAAGAAGATGACCGACGCGGGTCTGCTCGTGTACGTCGGCGGCGGCGAAGGGGGCGCGGCGCTCCACAAGTACGGAGACGAAAGCTGGGTGACGCACTGCTTCACCGCCGGCGGGACAATTCTCAAAGCCCTGGGGACGGAACCGATCCCGTACATCAAGGCGTTGTATCTGGCGGCGAAATGACAAAACGCTCCGGCTTCGCAGCTTCCAGCCTCTCGGCCAGCCGTAAAGAAATTGAACGTGAGGAATTGCGGATACGCGCGGATTCCGCGGATGAAACGGATACGAATCCGGAAGCGTTCGCCGTTAGACGTCCAGGGCGTCGTGGATTATTTTTCGTATCGGTCGTATCCGCGGCATCTGGCGTATCCGCAGTTTCCTCCGCAAGAATACGGATCGACCTGATTCGCAGAGTTCCTGAAGTCGTGCATGAAAGTGACGTACCGGTTGATTTGGAGTTCACCCGGGAAAATGGCAGAAGGTCATCAAAGCCGGTAACATCGGAGAGGTGCATTATTTCGAACACGAATCGGGACAGGTTGCAGGCGTAAAGTACTTCACATGAAAACAACTGCTCGCGAACGCGCGATTTCGCTCGAAGCAATGCTCCAGCACGCGCATGCCACGCGCGAACAGAAGCTGGAAGCCTTCGCGGTGCTGAATCTTGGAATCATCCAATCGCTCTGGAGTGGCGTGCTCAACTCCGATCGAGCCATCGAACGCTTCTACAACGCCGAGAATTGCCTTTATGTGCGGCGGCAGATCAAGGACGCCACATGCGACGAGATCATGAGTCGAGGCGTCCTATTGGGGGACTTGCTGGAGATCCTTCCGCCGGCTGAGTCACAACGTGCGTTCGCCCAGGAATTGGACACGATTCGAGCGCTTTCCCTGAAGCTCTTATCGACGAATGCGCGTCGTTCCACGAACGGTCGCTCCAAACGCTCGCTGGTCCCGCCTCACGCCTGATTGCCGATCTCGACCCATCCTTCAATGCCCCTCACCCTCACGCTCAAACAGCCGACGTCGATTCCCATCGAAGTCGACACCATCCGCCTCGAAACCGTCCGGGCCCAGTCGCTCGATCAGATTCGCGCGACGACCATTCATTACGGGAACAAGCAGCCCACGCTCGGCGAGTTTTTCGACGCCGAGGGGTCGGCGGCTGACGACAATCATTTGATCTGGGCCGGCGACTGCGCGAAGGTCAAGATGATCGGCGCGGGGCTGACCGCCGGCCGCGTGACGGTCGAAGGAAATGCCGGAATGCACCTGGGGGCCGAGATGACCGGCGGCGAAGTCGTCTGCACCGGCAACGCCGCCGATTGGGTCGGGGCGGAGATGAAGGGGGGGCGAATCCACGTCCGCGGAAACGCCGGGCACTGCGTCGGGGGGGTCTATCGCGGCGGACGACGAGGGATGACCGGCGGCGAGATTCCGATCGACGGCAACGTCGGCAACGAGTTGGCCCACACGATGCGCCGCGGACTGATTGCCGTTCGTGGCCAGGCGGGCGATGCGATCGGGTTCAATCTGCTGGCGGGTTCGATTCTCGTGTTCGGCGGCGCGGGGATCCGGCCGGGTGCCGGCATGCGGCGGGGGACGATCGTCCTCTTCGACAGCAATGCACCCGCGATGCTTCCGACGTTCAAGTTTTCATCGACGTATCGCCCCGATTTTCTCCGGGTCTACCTGCTGCATCTGAAGCGGACGGGATTTTCGGTCCCCGACGATTGCCTGACGGCCAGCTATCGCCGCTACAACGGCGATTTTCTGGAACTGGGCAAAGGGGAGATCCTGATCCGGCAGGCCGGGTGATGCGAGTGCGGAGTGGGGAATTTGGAATGCGGAGTGAAAGAACACCATCCGATGTGAGCTGTTGCACGATTCATGGCCGATGTGCTCAATATTGCTTCGACGCTCGTGGAAACCGCCGCGAGGTTTCCGGATCAACGGGGGATCGTTGTTCCGCGCGGACGGGATCATGCGGGGCGTGTGACGGATACCGAGTTGACGTTTCGGCAGCTTGACGATTTGAGCGATCGATTGGCTGTCGGATTTTTCCGTTTGGGACTGCCGCACGGGACAAGAATCGTCCTGATGGTTCGACCGGGGATCGAGTTCATCGCGCTGACATATGCCCTGTTCAAGGCGGGGGCAGTGGTGGTCCTCATCGATCCGGGAATGGGGCCGAAGCGGGTCTTTCGCTGCCTCGACCAGGTCGACCCCGAGGGCTTCGTGGCGATTCCTGCGGTGCAGGCCTTACGCGTTCTGAGTTTCGGCCGCTTTCCCAATGCCCGCTTCAACGTCACGGTCGGAAGACGTTGGTTTTGGGGAGGGGCGACGTACAGTGAGCTCAAGGATTCAGGATTCGGGATTCGGGATTCAGGGGACGACCAAACTCCCCCCCTTAGGAAGGGGGGGCCAGGGGGGGGCGCGTTGCAAAAGTCAGACTTCACCCTCGCACCAACGCTCTCCACCGATCCCGCCGCGATCATTTTCACCAGCGGCAGCACGGGGCCGGCCAAGGGGGTTGTTTACGAACACGGCATGTTCGCAGCGCAGGTCGAGGCGCTGCGCGACCACTACCACATCGAGCCGGGTGGCGTCGATCTCCCCGGCTTTCCGCTGTTCGCGCTGTTCAATGCAGCGATGGGAATGACAACCGTGATCCCCGACATGGATCCGACTCGGCCGGCGCGGGTGAATCCGGCCCGAATTGTGGAAGCGATCCAGAATCAATCGGTGACGCAGGGCTTCGGCTCGCCGGCGATCTGGGACAGGGTCGGACGATATTGCAGCGAGCGAAAGATCCCGTTTCCAACGGTGCAGCGGGTTTTTCTGGCCGGGGCGCCGGTTCCGGTCGACGTCCTGGCCTCGATGCAAAAAACGCTGACCGGTGAGCGAGCCGAGTTATTCACCCCCTACGGGGCAACCGAGGCGCTGCCCGTCTGTTCGATTGGCGCCAAAGAAGTGCTGACGCGAACCGCCGAACGGACCCGCCAGGGGGCGGGCACCTGCGTCGGCAAACCGTTCGCACAGATTCATTTGAGGATTATCGCCACCGTCGAGGGACCAATCGAATCGATCGCCGACTCGCGCGAGCTGCCTCCCGGCGAGATCGGCGAGATCATCGTTCGCGGGCCGGTCGTCACGCGCGAGTATTTCCGGCAGCCGGCGGCGACGGCCGGCGCCAAGATTCGCGATGGCGATGGATTCTGGCATAGAATGGGAGATGTCGGTCACCTCGATGCCGATGGGGCGCTTTGGTTCTGCGGACGTAAGGCGCACATTGTCGAGACCGAGCAGGGGCGAATGTTCACCGAGTGTGTCGAGCCGATCTTCAACACGCATCCGCACGTTCGCCGATGCGCCCTGGTCGGGGTGGGAAAAAAGCCGGCGCAGGTCCCGGTGATCGTCGTGGAGCTCGAACCGGGTCTGGCGGCGGTTCCAATCGAAGAGCTGCGGCAGTTGGCGCTGGCCCACGAGACGACGCGGCGAATCGAACGATTCCTGATGTACGATGGGTTGCTTCCCGTCGACGTGCGGCACAATATCAAAATCAACCGCGAACAACTGGCCCTCTGGGCCACACGCAAACGGATGGGCTGAACGATGCGCGCACTGGTCACCGGCGGCGGGGGATTCCTGGGGACGTATCTCGTCGAGCAACTCGTCGCTCGAGGAGACACCGTCCGTGTCCTGTGCCGGGGGAAGTATCCGCGGTTGGACGAGCTGGGCGTCGAGTGTCACATCGGGGACATCCGCGACGATGTCGCGGTGACCGCCGCCTGCAACGGCGTTGATGTCGTGTTTCATGTCGCGGCTGTTTCCGGGATCTGGGGTTCGTGGGACTATTATCACGACATCAACACTCTGGGGACCCGGCACGTTCTGGCCGGCTGTCGGCAGCAACGAGTTCGGCGGATGGTGTATACGAGTTCCCCAAGTGTCATCTACGACGGTCGCGACCACCTTGGCGCGGATGAATCGCTTCCCTATCCGTCGAGTTACCTGTGTCATTACCCGCGCAGCAAGGCGCTGGCCGAGAAAGCGGTGCTGGAGGACAACGGCATCGACGGGACGTACACGGTGGCGCTGCGTCCGCACCTGATCTGGGGGCCGCGCGACAACCATCTGATCCCGCGACTGATCGAACGCGCCAAAGCGGGCCGCCTGCGGCGCGTGGGGAAAGGGGACAATCTGGTTTCGATGTCGTACGTCGAGAACGTCGCCGCGGCGCACATTCAGGCCGCCGACAAATTGGCCCGCGGCTCGGTTGTGGCGGGGAAGGCGTACTTCATCAATGAGCCCGAACCGGTGAACCTCTGGAACTGGGTTGACGAGCTGCTGTCGCGCGCCGGATTGCCGCCGGTCACGAAGTCGATCTCGTCGAAGATGGCGTATGCCGCCGGTAGGCTGCTGGAAACGGCCTATTCCGCCGGTCGGTTGAGCGGCGAGCCCCCGATGACGCGATTTCTCGCGCAGCAACTGTGCGGTTCGCACTATTACAGCGTGGCCCGGGCGCAGCGGGACTTCAACTACACGCCGCTTGTCTCGGTTGCCGAGGGAATGCGCCGGCTGGAGCCGGAACTGAAGAAGCTGGCCGGCCGCAGATAAGCGACGCGAGCCGCCAAGCTCATGTTGACGAAATCCCGGGACGGACTAACATTGCGGCCGATCGCCAATCCTGGTCGCCGCGCCTGACCGTTCGCAATCCCTCCGCGCCGAAGAATCTTATGCTCATCCGATCCCTTCGCCGGATTCTCGAGCGCCGGGGGTACGCGCTGCTCCCGTGGGCCCAATTCGCCGATCTGAACGCCTCCCGGCAGGCGCTTGCCGAGGAGCTGGAGCAGTTGCGACGCTCGAAAAGCGTGGTGTCGGATGAACTGACGTCGCTCAAGAATAAGCTCAAGACACAGGCGGACGAAATCGCCGAATTGCGCAGCGCGGCTGCGTTGCACGACTTGCTCCATGCGGAAGTTCCGGGAACAGGCGCGACGGAGTCAGTAACCCGCAGCTCAGCACAAGCCCGTCTGCTGACGCAGTTGCAGAAGTCGGGCGTCTCCCTGGCCGCCGACGAGCCGGTGTTCCTGCACGTCGGCTTCGGCCACGCCGGGGGGAAAGCGCTGCAATCGAACTTCTTCGCCCGCCGGCCCGACCTGCACTATCTGGGCACCCCGTTCGGCGAAGCGGGGAGCCTGTTTTCGAACCTCAAGTATCTCGACGACCATCTGCTCAACGAGCGGCAGATGCTCGAATGGTGCCGCGACTTTGCATACTGGAATCCGCGCCGTCAAAAGCGACCGATCGTCGTCTCCGACGAGTCGTTCTGCGACGCCAGCGAAGTGTACTATTGCCCGCGGCACCTGCCGGGCGACGCAATCGCAGGGCGGCTGAAACGGTATTTTCCCACGGCCAAGATCATTTTCACGATTTGCAACCAGCTCGATTACATCGCGTCGATGTACTTCAACCTCAAACGGAATTATGCCTTCCTGGCTGGAGCGCCGCTGCCGCCGTTCGATGAATGGTGGGCCGGCATGCACACGCAGGTGCGGTGCCTGTACCTGCAGAACCTCGACTATTCGGAGCTGATCGACGTCTACAGCCAGCGGTTCGGCCGCGAAAACCTGTTGGTCCTTCCGCTGGAAGAATTGCAGACGCACGGCGCGCGGCGGTATCTCGAGAAATTGTGCCAGTTCATGAATCTCGAGCTGCACGAGGCCGATCTCGGCGATTTCAACATCGTCGGCAACGAACGGATGACGGTGGTCGAGAGCCGCCTGGCCGAGATTGTCGCCGCCGGATCGACCGAATGGACGGCCGCCGTTCGCGCGGCGCTCGATAAAGAAAGCCTGGCGAGCCTGGTGTCGAGCGCGCCGCGCCTGTCGCTCAAGTTCGACGACGAGCAGATCCGCGAGCTCAAGCGCGTCGTCATTCGGGGCAACCAACGGCTGGCCGCCGAGTTCGCGCTACCGCTCGAGTCGCTCGGCTATTACGTCTGAGGTCCGCTCGCCGATTTGTGCGTCTGTCGATGCGATTGATGAGCGCCGGTGGATTATCTGAAATCAGGGACCACCGCCGGAGCGCGAGGCTCGTCGTCGACAATTTGAAACGGGCTATCGAGCCGTGATGCGAAACCAGAGCAGAGTTTCGCCGCCCCCGAGTGGTTCAAAGTTGCAGCCAAGATCGGCTGAAAGTGCCGCGAATCCTGCGGTGAACTCTCGATCGGAAAGCAAGCGAAACATCGACCAGTTCTTCTCAGCAACATTACGGAGAAACTCTTTTGAGTCTTCACGCGTCGAGGACGAAAGCACCTCGGATGCATCAAGGCAGAAGCCGGCTTCTTTGGCCCGGGACACAATCACATGGTCATCGGGGTAACGGCGTTTCTCGTTATCGGCGAGGGACGGAAAATACCGGTTGTAAAAGCGGCCTTCGATTTGTGAATGAGATTCGGTGACGATGCATACAGAGCCGTTCTCCTTCAGCACGCGCCGCAATTCCCGAAACATGGTCGGGAGGACTCGACGTTGCATGATAAATTCCGATCGATGGACCACGACTTTCCTCGCCGAACTGGTGTCGTTCAACGAGATCGATTGCATTTGACCGGGACACCGAATATGTTAGACTAGTCTACGACTAGTCTATTCGCGTTCTGGAGTGTGCGACAATGAAACGCGTGAATACTGTGGGAGCCTACGAAGCCAAGACGCGATTTTCGCAACTCCTCGAACGAGTTGCGGCCGGGGAGGAAATCACGATCACTCGGCATGGCAACCCCGTGGCTCGACTGGTTCCTGCCCAACCAAACCATTCCTCGGAAAGTCGCCGGGAAACAATTCTCAAGATGCGGGCGTTGGCGAGTCGCAACCGGTTGGGGGGCCTGCGGGTTTATGATCTGATCGTCGAGGGGCGGAAATGAAACCCACGCTGATCCTCGACTGCTCGATGGCAATTGCCTGGTGCTTCGCCGACGAAAGCACCCCCAAGACTGCCCAAATTCAGGATCGCCTGGCTGTGGAAACGGCCGTTGTCCCCGGGCTTTGGTTCCTGGAAGTTGCCAATGTCCTTGCGATGGCCGAGAAGCGAAAACGAATTTCACCTGATGATTCAATGCAGTTTGTGCAACTCCTTTCGAATCTCGACATTCAGGTGGACGAAGACGCCTCCCGTCAAGTGTTCGATCGTATTCTGCCGCTATGCCGCAGCCACGGCCTGACGAGCTACGACGCCACCTACCTGGACGTCGCGCTGCGTTGGCAGATCCCTTTGGCGTCGCTCGACGACGCACTCCGCAGTGCGGCGACGAGCCTTGGTGTGCAGGTTTTAGGAAAGTAATATGCGCCCCAAGTTTCCGGAATAGCGCACCATCAAAATCTGAAATCACGGAGCCATCCAATATTCGGGCAGCCCCGGCTTCGTCTCGCGCAGAATCTCGACGATTGCCCGGCGTTCGCTTCGGGGCAACCGGTCGTATGGTTCGGGCGGTGCGTCGCGGCTGAGCACTTCCCACAATCGACGATAAACGCGCTCTTTGACTGGACCGGGCAATCCGTCGAACGCGGGTGAGTGGATCAGATAGCTGCAACGGAAGCGAAACAACCGCGTCTCCAGATCGAACTCGCGCAGAGACCGTCCCTGCTTGTCGCGCGGCCCCTGTTTCGGGAACCACGATTCGAAGCTCGATGTTCCCAGAATCGGGTTGTCGAAGGCGGGAGCGTCGACGAACAGCAAATAGCGGACGAGCTTTTCTTCGTGCCTGGTCAACTCGTCGCCGGTCGACCCCGACGATTCATCGTTTTTGTCGGTGGGCTTTGGGGAGTTGTTCGAGAGTTGCAATCGTTCTTCGTAGTTGACGCGCGTCAGCAGGTTGTGCAGGTGGAGCTGGTGGTCGTGGACGAGCAGGGCCACCACGTCGCTTTGCGCGGCGGGATATCGGGCGATGTCGAAGCGTTTGATCAATTCGACACTGTGCCCCGGCCCGTCGGGACGGCGCGCGTGCTCCTCCAGGGCGACTGCCGTCGTCAGGTTTCCGCGGTGCGCCAAAGCACCGAAGTCACCCGTGACGTACCAGCCTCCCCACCGTTGCGCCAGGGGGCTATCGTGCGTGATCTGGGAATAGCCTTGCGTCGGGTTTCCCTGCGGATCGGTCAGAAACGAGCGCAGCAGATGGCCGGGGACCTGCAGCGCATGTGTCGAAGCATGGCACAACAGACAACTCTCTTCGCGGACGAGCTTCGCCGGTTGGTCGGCCTGCTGGAGGAGCGTATAAAATAATGCTCCCTTCTGCGGGTCGACGGCGGAGATTTCCAGCGCGGGGGCGCCGGGCACCCATCCCACATAAACTTCGTCATTGAAGTACAGGGCCCGCGGATTCTCCGGCGCGATGATTCGGGCGTTGACCGAATTTTTCGCGAAGACCAGCATTTGCGAGCTGGCGGGGACCTTCAAGACATCGAGCAACGCAGGGAGGTATCCTTGTCCTTCGCGAAACTCCAGCCGCGCTTCGCCGTTTTCGAGCCGCGCTTGAAGGCGTGCCACGGGGTCGTCGGCGGCCGCGCCGAAATAGTCGATCGGCTGCCGGCGATAGGGGAGCTTCCCCTCGTCGGGCGGCTGGGCCAGAGCGGTCGCAGACCACAGGCTGCACACCGCGACAATCAGCGATTGCCAAACGAGAAACGCGGATTGTAAATTGACGGTCTTCAATCACTGATTCTCCGCACCAACAATCTTGCTTCGCGGGTGCAATCCTCGCTTCATGTCGGCCCACATTGTAAGCTGAAAGCTCTGCTTTCGTCACGGAACAATCGACGTATGATCAAACGCTCGTCGCTGACCTGGCCCATCGTCCTGCTGGCGGTTCTGCTGGCGCTGATCGTCGCCCTGCTGGTGATCTGGATCATCGCCCAGGCGCGCGAGGAGCAATGGGCCCTGCTCACGGTGGGGACGATCTTCTTCGCGCTGATTCTGATCGGCGTGGTCGTCTATTTCATCTGGACGATCAAGGAATTCCGCCTCAATCGTCGGCAGGCCAACTTCATCGACAGTGTCACGCACGAACTGAAGTCCCCCATCGCCTCGATCAAACTCTGTCTGCAGACGCTCGACATGCGGCCCGTCGCTCCCGAGCAGCAGCGGGAGTTTTATCGGTTCATGCTGGAAGACATCCGCCGGCTCGATTCGCTGATCGATCATCTGCTCGCAGTCGCCCGGCTCGACCACGTCGAATCTCCCGATCAGCTCGAAGAGGTTCCTCTGGCCACCTTGCTGCGAACGTGCGCCGACGAGATCGAGCGCCGCAATCATCTCCAGCCGGGGCAGCTTTGCCTGGATGTCGAACCGTGCGTGGTTGTCGGCCGGCCGCACGATCTCGAGATGGTGTTCGTCAACCTGCTCGACAACGCCGTCAAATACGGG
>JAGVKR010000128.1 GCA_020050375.1 Planctomycetales bacterium | reverse complement strand
TTAGCGGAAATGGGATCGCGGAGCTCAGCGCGCGCAGACGCGATCGAGGAATTGTGCGACGTGACGTCGCCAGAGGTCGGGTTGCGCGCGGCAGTACGATTCGTGCCCAACCCCTTCGAAAAGCTCGAACCGCTTTTCGCCCGCCAGGCTGTCGAAGATTTCGGTCGCATCTGTCACGCTCACCCGCTTGTCGTCTTCACCGTGGAGGTGCAGGACGGGGCATGTGACATGGGCCGCATATTCGACCGGATTGTGGGCGAAACCGTTCATGCCGTGCTGGACACTCCCCCAGAACAGCAGCAACGGGGCGAAGGGAAACGATGGCAGCCCCATCGCCGTGAATCGGCGTTCGATCGATGTCGTCAGTCGATTGAACGGGCATTCGACGATTGCGCCCGCGGGCTCAACGCCGCCCAGCGCGATCGCTCGCAGGATCGATGCGCTCCCCATCGATTCGCCGAACAGAATCAGCGGTTGATCGGCAGTCAGTTGTTTTGCGAGCCCGCACACGGCGACGACATCGTCGGCCTCGTGCACGCCGAGCGTCGTTTTGCTGCCGGTCGACCCGCCGCTGCCGCGAAAGTCGACGAGCAGCACGGAGCATCCCAGGTCGTAAAACGCCTGCGCTTCGGCAAGCAGCTTCGACTTCGAGCAATGGTAGCCGTGAAACAGTGCCACCACGGCACGGGCTTCGGCATGGGGCGAGTGCCAAACTTCCAGTTCGTTTTTGCCGGAGGAAGCGACGCGATGCGTCTCAAACGGCATGCCGAGATCGGAAGGGGTGCGACCATTCTGCGGCCGCTCAATGGTGATGCCTGTGAACACGACGCCGATCTTCTCGAGCGTCGACAGGTTTTCGGGCTTGGCGGTCGTCTCGCCTTGGAGCACGAAGTGCGTCATCACCCAGGCATGCCGAAAGGCCCAGGCGTTTGCCGCGACGAAGACGGCGGCGAATAGTAAGGCGAGGACGTGCTTCGGGCGCGACTTAGACCAGCGCCAGCCGGTTTGTAACCGCGAATGGAATGACAAGTTCAGCTTTCTGATCGCAAAAACAGCAGCAGATCGCCTCGCCAGACTTCGATTCCGGATAACTTCATTACCGATTGATGCCACAAGGATATTTGCGGCCCGAAAGGGATCGGGGTGACTCGGCGAGCGACGTCGGCTACACTGACACTTATACCTGCACGGTCTCGATGAGGCCACTTTTCTGACTGTATTTGCAACCAATCCATGAGCGCCACGATCAAACCATGCACGCTGGATGACCTGCTGACAATGCCGAGCGGGGAAATGTACGAGCTCGTCGATGGAAATCTTGTGGAGAAGAAGACGGGAGCCGAGTCTTCTCTGATCGCTGCTGAATTGATCGGAATCCTGCTGACATACATCAAGATCAATAAGTGTGGCTTCCTGTTTGCCGACGGCTTGGGTTACCGGTGCTTTGCCGCGAGCCCGGACGAAGTTCGAAAGCCGGATGTGTCGTTTATCCGTGCCGAAAAAATCGAAGGCGGTCGGCTCCCCAAAGGGTTCCTTCCGTTCGCGCCCGATCTGGCTGTGGAGGTGCTCTCACCCGGCGATCTGGCGACGGAGATCGATGAAAAGGTTGAGCAGTTCCTGGCGGCCGGGACGTCGCTGTTCTGGATCGTCAACCCGGCCATCCGCACCGTGCGCGTCCATCAAAAGAATGGACCGGTCGTCGTGCTCCACGCTGCTGACGAGCTGACCGGCGGTGATGTGCTCCCCGGATTCCGTTGCCGCGTCGGCGAGCTGTTCGTGAATCTCGGGTCGTGAGGCCTCGATTGGGTTTGCAAGCCGATTGACGTTCGGGCCTCCCCGGCAGTTCCACCGCGACAGAAGTCGCGAGGTTCGATGCAGCGAAGAATCAACTCGCATTTTGTGGCCAGTTTTTGGTGGGTCGTCCCCCCTGCTGCCCCTTCCTGAAGGGGGGGAAGTGCGCGCTACGAATCGGGCGGTCCGTCAGGGCGGCCGTCGCTCTCCTGTTTTTCCCATTCCTTGAGCTTGCGGTACAGCGTCCGTTCGCCGATGCCGAGCATGGCGGCGGCTTCGTCGCGCTTGCCATCGGTCATTTCGAGGGCCTTGCGGATGTAATACTTCTCGACCTCTTCGAGCGGTTTTCCGGCCAAGACCTCGGGGCCCTGGCCGTCGAATGCCGAACCCGATGCGTTCGCGCTTCCGGCGTGCAGCGGGGGGATGTCGTCGGGAAGGTCGTCGATGTCGAGCAGGCCGTCGAGGTCGACAACGAGCATGCGTTCGATGGTGTTCCGCAACTGGCGGATATTGCCCGGCCAGTCGTACGCGACCAGCGCGTTCTGGGCCGCTTTGGAGAACCCGCTGACCTGCTTGCTGTACCGTGCCGACATCTCCTTGAAGAAGTGATCCATGAGCAGTGGAATGTCGATCCGCCGCTCGCGCAGCGGCGGGAGCATGATGTTGACGACGTTGAGGCGATAATAGAGGTCCTTGCGGAACGAGCCTTTGGCGACCATCTCCTTCAGGTCGGCATTGGTGGCAGCGACCAGGCGGACGTTGACTTTCACCGGCTCGTTGGCCCCGACGCGCGTGATCTGCCCGTCTTCGAGCACACGGAGCAACTTGATCTGCGTGTTCATCGGCATCTCGCCGACTTCGTCGAGGAACAACGTTCCGCCATTGGCCCACTCGAACTGCCCGATACGGCGGCGCTCGGCGCCGGTGAACGAGCCCTTCTCGTGCCCGAACAATTCGCTTTCGAGAATGCTTTCTGACAAGGCCGAAATGTTGAGCGGCACAAACGGCTTGCTTTTGCGGCGGCTGTTCTGGTGGATGGCCCGCGCGACGAGCTCTTTGCCGGTGCCGTTCTCCCCCTCGATGAGCACGGTGCTGTCGGTGGGCGCGATCTGCTGCAACTGAGTGATGATCCGGTGCATTTGCGGACTGGATCCGATCACTCCCTCGAATCCGAATTTCTCGTCAAGTCGGCGATTGAGCTCGGCCGTTTGCCGCAAAAGGCGCAAACGCTCGGACGCCTTTTCGACCGCTGCCCGCAGCTCGTGAATATCGAGCGGCTTGGTGAGGTATGTGTAGGCCCCATGCTGCATGGCCGTGACGGCCGAATTGATCGAGCCGTGTCCGGTCAGCAGGATCACTTCGGCATCGGGCAACTCTTCTTTGGCCTTGCGAAGGATCGCGAGACCATCGACGTCTCCCATGCGGAGATCGGTGATCACGATATCGAAGGTGTCGCTCTCGACCAGCGCGGCTCCCCGGGCTCCCGAGTTGGCCACCACGCAGTCGTAGCGCCCCAGTCGCTCGAGGCTGTCGGCGACCGCCTGGGCGTGCGATTCGTCGTCGTCGACGATCAACACCCGGACAGGCATCGTCGGGGGATCAGCGCTCTTGTCGGTCATTGCAGCCATGGAGAGCAGAATTCGGGATTTAGGAATCTGAGGTCAGGATTCAGGGATCAGGGAAGCGCGAGGCTTGCGCCCCTAATCCCTGACCCCTGAATCCTAACCCTTAACGATCGGCTCACACTCGATCCGCCGGCGGCAGCAAGATTGTGAAGCGCGTGCCGCGAGCGGGGGCGCTTTCCACTTCGACCCGGCCGCCGTGCGCCTCGACGATCCGGCGGACGGTCGGCAACCCCAGGCCGCTGCCCGAGGGCTTGGTGGAAAAGAAAACGTCGAAAATCCGCGAGACGGTCTGCTCGTCCATACCGCTTCCGTTGTCGATCAGGTGGAGCTCGACGTGTCCGTCGCGCCACCGGGTTTGCAGCTCGAGCAGACCCCCTTTGGGCATGGCCTGCTGGGCATTGAGCGCCAGGTTGAGCAGCGCCTGACGAAACAGGGCCCGGTCGATCCGAACCGTCGGCAGGTCGGGGGCCAGGTGTGGACTGATCTCGACTCCGGCTTGCGCCGCTTCCGGCTGATAGAACTCGATGAAGTCGCGAACCACCTGATTGAGATCGCAATCGACCAGCTCGATCTCCCCCAGCCGGGCGAACCGTAAAAATTCGTCGAGAATCTCTTCGAGATGCCGGCATTCGCGCTGCACGGCCCGAATCTTCTGGAGCATGCGATGTTCGCGGGGAGTCTCGTTTCCCTCGACATCTTCGGCCAGTAGCTCGAGATTCAGGTTGATCGTCGACAGCGGATTGCGGATTTCGTGCGCGAGCCCGCCGGCCAGTGCTGCGATCTCAGCGTACTGCGCCAGCAATCGCTGCCGTTCGTCGTCGGCCAACAAGGTTTCGACCGCCATAATCCACCTGCCGCTTCGCGATGAAAAAACCCGGCTTCGCGTGAAACCGGGCTTCAACGTTTCGCAAATGTCGGCTCTCGGACCCGGGGGACACGTCCGTGGGAAGAGGA
>JAGVKR010000007.1 GCA_020050375.1 Planctomycetales bacterium | reverse complement strand
CCAGAATCACATCCGCCCCGGCCTCGGCGATGGCGAGCGCCATTTCGCGCCCCAGCCCGCGACTTCCGCCGGTAATGAAGAGTTTCTTTTTGTCGAGACGAAACCGGTCGAGGACGCTCATGGTGCAGCTCCAGATTCGGATTTTCCGCTGTCCTTTCGAAACAGATGCACATCCATGCTCGAATAATTGAGCATCTGCTCGGGACGCCAGGCAGCCGGGACGTCCAATTCGGTCTTGTGACCGCAGCGGAGGACGAGCAAAGCGCCTGCCGTAGTGATCTCGTCGCGGGCGAGGCGCTCGAGCGACCGATAGAGCATCGTTCCGGCCTTCATCCGGCTGGCATAAAGGTAAGGGGGATCGAAGAAGACCACATCGAACGGCAGGAACGACTCTGCGCCCTTCGGGCGAAACGAGCATTTTGACGCGTCGGTGGCCCAGCAGAGCGTCTCTTCCTCGGCCTTGAGCGTTGCGATGTTGCTGCGGAGCAATTCGACAGCGACCCGGTCGCTCTCGATGAACACGACGCTGCGGGCCCCTCGGCTCAAGGCTTCGAGGCCGATCGTGCCGGTGCCCGCGAAGACGTCGGCGACGCGCGCGTCTTCCAGAAGAGGCTGCAAGCGGTCGAAGAGGGCGACCTTGACGCGGGCGGTGATGGGGCGGGTCGTCTCGCCCGGGCTGGTTTGGAGTTTCCGATGGCGGTACTTGCCTGCGATAATCTGCATGCCTTATGCGTCGGATCCTTCGTTTTCCAGCGAGGCTTTGTGCCGTCGGATGATGTCGCGAGCCTCTTCGGCGATCGACTTGAAGGTGGGCTTCGGTTCGACCTTGGGCAGGGGATGCAATTCGGTCGCTTTGACGATCGTCGTGTCGGACGTCTTGAGAATATCAGTCGACGTATCGCTTTCCGAGAGCCAGCCGAAAATGTCGTCGTCACTCATGCCCGGATCGGCCGACTTGACCGGCCGGGCGCCTCCCACTTGAAACTGAATCGGCCCGACCTGCAGGAAGTCCCCCGGCTGCATCAGGGTTTCGTTCTCGATCCGCACGTTGTTGACAATCGTTCCGTTCTGGCTTCCAAGGTCGCGGACGAGCAGGCCTTTGTCGGTGGGAATCAACGCACAGTGCTCCCGGCTGACTTCTGCCGACGCCATTCGGATGAAACAATCCTCGTCGCGACCGATCGTCACTTCACGGTCGGGGAGCGCGATCTTCTTCCCCACGTGCTTGCCGGTCTGGACGATCAGCGAGTGCATGCCGCCCTTTCACGCTGTAAGCCGAGTCAATCGTGGCGCGGAACGAGCACCGGCTCTCCACAATTGGGGCAGGTCAAAGTCTTGCCGCGGTGCTGCTGAGCGACTTTGAACCGCTTGCCGCACCGACAGGCAAATCGGACGGGTTTGCTCTGGTCCGGATGATCGTTTTCGGTGCGCGATTTGAGCCACACATCCTGGGCCGTCTGCTTGATCTGTTGCAGCAGTTCCTCGGGATCGAAGGGTTTCGTCAAATAAGCATCGACCCCCACGCGGCGTGCGAGATTCCGTGCATCCTCCATGTCGATGGCCGTCAGCGCCACGACGGGTAATCGCCGCTCGAGAGTCTTCAGCCGTTCACAAACCTCGAAGCCAGTCTCGCCCGGCAACATCATGTCGAGAATCACCAGGTCGGGCTTCCGCATCACGAACATGGAATGAGCCTGGCCGCCGTCCTTGGCGATCGTCACCTCGTAGCCCTGCTTTTCGAGCAGCGATTTGAGGAAGGCCGCCGTATCTGCTTCGTCGTCGACGACGAGGATGCGATGCACAATCGCCGGCGCCAGCCGTGGATCAGCATCAGCATTGGTACTCATGGCGAGCGACTCCGAAACGAAGTGATCCGGACGCGCATTCCCTTCCGCCGCGGAGAGCTCCATCGACGGCCCGACAATGGCAATACGTTCGAGAAATGAGTGGATGGCGCAATCCGCTTCCATCACAAATACACGATCTGCGGAGAGGTTGCAACTTCCTCTCGTCTCTTCGGCGAGGTCCCGGTCTCGAGAACCCGATGGTGCATTGGAGTTAAGTGCCGAACGTCGGCCGGAATGGTTTCAAGCATTGTGTCGGCTCTTGCCTCCGCCGCAGGCGACCAAAATTCGACTGAGGAGGCTCGCCTGGTTCGGCAACACGTTTGACAATCGCCGGCGGCAACCGTCAAGATGCGCCAAGAGACAGTTTCAATCGCTGTGGCCTGGCTCCGGTGGCGGTTGTCGCGAATCGCCCCCACACCGATGGTCGTGAAGGAGTAGTGTTCAACGTGGATCCCACCCCCTATGACTCAGGCGACGTCCTTGAAGCCGACCTAAAGACCGTCCAGCAACTGGGGGACACCTTCCAGCGGCTGACCTCCGAGCTGGGCAAAGTGATCATCGGACAGCAGCAGGTCATCGAAGAGCTGCTCGTGGCGATGTTCGCCGGGGGGCACTGCCTGCTGGTGGGCGTGCCGGGGCTGGCCAAGACGCTGATGATCCGCACTCTGGCTGACTGCTTGAACATGTCGTTCAATCGCATTCAGTTCACCCCCGACTTGATGCCGGCCGACATCACGGGGACCGAAGTCATTCAAGAGGACAAGGCGACCGGCTCCCGAAGCTTCAAATTCCTGCCAGGACCGATTTTTGCCAACGTCGTGCTGGCCGATGAAATCAACCGCACGCCGCCTAAAACACAGGCCGCGCTCCTCGAGGCCATGCAGGAGCATCAGGTGACGGTGGGGGGAGACCGGCATCGCCTGCCCGCGCCGTTTTTCGTGCTGGCGACACAAAATCCCATCGAACAGGAAGGGACGTATCCACTTCCCGAGGCGCAGCTCGACCGTTTCATGTTCAACGTGCTGGTCGATTATCCCGACGACGACGAAGAGTTCGCAATCGTCCGCCAGACCACGGCCGAAACGCTTCCCACCGTCGAGAAGATGCTCTCGTGCGAAGAGGTGCTGGCGCTGCAGCAGTTCGTCCGCAAGGTTCCGGTCGCCGACCATGTGATCCGCTACGCCATGCAGTTTGCCCGCCTGACGCGGCGAAACGACCCGAGCGTCCCCGACTTCGTCCGCAATTACGTGAGCTGGGGGGCCGGTCCCAGAGCCAGCCAGTATCTGATTCTGGGGGCCAAGGCCCGGGCCGTGCTCCACGGCCGGGCGTATGTCAGCACCGACGACGTTCTGTCGGTCGCCAAGCCAGTCTTGCGGCATCGTATCATCACGAACTTCAACGCCGAGGCGGAAGGGGTTCGACCCGATGAGATCATCCGCCGGCTGTCGGAGATGATCCCTTCCGACCCAGGAAAGCTGTCGACCCGTGGAAAACTACCAGAAGTATTTAAGTCCCGAGACGCTGGCTAAGCTGCACGGCCTCGAATTGCAGGCCCGGCTGATCGTCGAGGGCTACGTCTCGGGGCTACACAAGAGCCCGTATCATGGATTCTCGATCGAGTTCGCCGAACACCGTGAATACGTTCCCGGAGACGACCTGAGGTACGTCGACTGGAAGGTCTTCGGCAAGACCGACCGGTTCTACCTCAAGCAGTACGAAGAAGAGACGAACTACGCCTGCTATTTTCTCCTCGACACCAGCGAGTCGATGCTCTACCGGTCGCCGCAGGCCTCCGTCTCGAAGCTGAAATACGCCCAATATGTGACCGCCGCACTCACCTACCTCGTCTTGCAGCAACAGGACGCCGCGGGGCTGGCCACCTTCGACACCGGCGTGCGAAACTTCGTTCGTGCCAGCAGTCACCCGTCGCATCTGAAGCAGCTCTGTCATGTGATGGACGTCTCCCCTCCGCAGGGAGAAACCTCACTCGGGCCGATTCTGCACGATCTGGCCGAACGCATCCGCAAGCGGGGGCTGGTCGTTGTCGTGAGCGACTTGTTCGACGACATTCCCACGCTGCTGTTGGGACTGAAGCATCTCCGCCACCGCCGGCACGAAGTGCTCGTTCTGCAGGTGATCGACCCGGCCGAGCAGGATTTTCCGTTTGTCGACCCAACCTTGTTCAAAGGCCTCGAGCGGCCGCTGGAACAAATCACCGAGCCGCGCTCGCTGCGCCGCGCCTACCAGCGCGAGTTCGAGAATTTTCTGCTGGACGTCCGGCGCGGCTGTCGGGATCTGCACATGGACTATGCCCTCATTCGCACCGACCAGCCGCTGGATGTGGCGCTGCGAACGTTTCTGGCCGGGAGGGCGTCGCGTCTGCACCGGATGTGATTGGGATCGTCGATTGATGCGAGAAGGCAAGCTGGCGGAGCTCTGGAACGAGGATCGGCTTCGGATCGGTTGACATGACATTGATGACAGGCTCATTGCTGGCATTCGGGTTCGCGTCTCCCTGGCTTTTGTGGGGACTGGCGCTCGGTTCGGCGCCGATCATCATTCACTTGTTGAATCGCCGCAAATTCAAGGAGACGCAGTGGGCGGCGATGCGGTTTCTGCTCGAGGCGGTCCGCAAGAACTCGCGGCGGCTGCGCATCGAACAACTCCTGCTGCTGGCGGTGCGGACGCTGTTGCTCCTGCTGCTCGTGCTGGCTCTGGCGCAACCGGTGGTCGAGCAACTGGGGGCCTACTTCCAACCCAGTCAGCCGGTCCACAAAATCATTGTCATCGATGCGTCGCTCAGCATGGGGCTGCAATCGCGCGAGGCCACTTTGTTCGATCGGGCCCGCGACGCGGCCCGCGCGATCGTCGAAAGCTCGCGGCAGGGGGACGCCTTCAATCTCGTGCGCTTGTCCAATTTGCCCCCCGCCTTGATCGTCCCCACTCCCGCCTTTCAAACGGCCACCGTCGTTGAAGAGATCGACCAGATGCAATTGCCGCACGGCCGCGGCGACTTGCTGGCGTGCCTGCAAAAGACCGCAGAACTGCTGAAAGCCGCTCCCGACCTGCCGCAGAAGGAAATCTACGTGATCAGCGACTTTCAGCGGGCGACCTGGACAGCCGATTCGACCGACGCTGCGGCCCGTCTCAAGGAGTTGTTCCGCAAATTCGACGAAGCGGGGCGGTTGATTCTGATCGATCTGGGGCAGCCCGAGGCGGCGAACATGGCGGTGACACAGATCGAAGCGAGCGATTCGTTCGTAACGACGTCCCGTCCCGCGCGGTTCCGAGCGACGTTGCGGAATTACAGCGTCGAACGAGTGACCGGCCGGGTGCTCGAGTTTCTGGTCGACGACAAGCTGATCGAGCAGCGGGCGGTCGAAGTGGCCGCCGGGGCCGAAGCTGTCGAGAGCTTTGCGCACGCGTTTTCTTCGGGAGGAGAGCACCGGGTGCAGGTCCGCCTGCAAAAGGACGCGCTGCCGCTCGACGACCAGCGCTGGCTGGCCGTCCCGGTCAGAGAGCGGTTGCGCGTGCTGTGCGTCAATGGCCGGTCGGGCAATCGGGCGATGGGACGCGCCACTGATTTTGTGGAGCTGGCATTGTCTCCCGAGGGGGGGGGCAACCCCTTCGCTGGTGCGGCGCGGCCGTTGCACGGCCAGATTGAACCGGTCGTCGTCAACGAGGGGGAGCTCCAGGGTCTCGACCTCAGCCAGTACGATTGTGTCTTCTTTTGTGACGTGCGGCTGTTCACCGATCGCGAAGCGCGAATGATTGAGACGTATCTGCGCGGTGGAGGCGGGGTCGTCTGGTGTCTTGGCGAAAATGTCCTTCCCGACAGCTACAACCAGAGCCTGTACAAAGATGGAACAGGAATCCTGCCGGCCCGACTGGGCGAGCGAAAGGGAGATCCACAGAAACGTGACGAAGCATTCACGTTCGATCCAGGTGAGTTTTTGCATCCGCTCATCAATGCCTTTCAGGGAAACCCCGACGCCGGGCTGGAGACGACGCAGACGTACGCCTATCTCCAGGCGTTCGTCCCTCCGGGTGGTCAGGCCAAAGTGGCGCTGCGGTTCGACACCGGCGATCCGGCGATCGTCGAAGCCCCGGTGGGACAGGGACGCAGCGTGTTGATCACCACCGCCGTCAACGATCGATGGGGAATCT
>JAGVKR010000655.1 GCA_020050375.1 Planctomycetales bacterium | reverse complement strand
ACGACACACGCAGCAGCTCGCGAATCTGACAGCCCTCTATGCGAAAACCGGCCAGGGAGTCGTCGCCGACGACGACCGGGCCCGGGCCGAATTGGCGGTCCGCGAAAACGACGTGCAGCGCGGCATCGAAGAGATTCAGGTCGCTTCGGCGCGGCTGGCCGAGCAATTGCGGCTCGATCCGTCACTGCGGTTTGAGCCGCGCGAACCGGTCGCCGTCCCCCTGGAGTTTCAGTCGCAACAATCAGCGCTCCCTGAACTGATCGCATTCGGTCTGACGCATCGGCCCGAAGTCTCCGAGAACCGCTCCCTGGCGATCGAAGCGAGCGATCGTCTGCGCCGGGAGCAGTATGCGACTCTCGTTCCGAGCGTCATTCTGGCGATGAGCTACGGCGGGCTGGGCGGGGGGTTTGGCAGCGACTTTGTCAATTTCGGCGATCGGCTCGACGTCGATGCGATCGCCTGGTGGGAAGTCCGCAACCTGGGCTTCGGCGAGCGAGCCGCCCGCGGCGAAGCCCGATCGAAGCTGCAGCAGGCGCAGTGGAAGGAAATCGCCGTGCTCGACCGCGTGGCCCGCGAAGTGGTCGAGGCGCAGTCGCAGATCGAATCGCGACGGCGGCAGCTCGCGACGGCCGAAACGGGAATCCGCGCCGCGGAAGCCTCGTTCGAACGGAATCTCGAGCGAATCCGCCACGCGCAGGGGCTGCCGCTTGAAGTTCTCCAGTCGATTCAGGCTCTGGCGCAGGCCCGCCGCGAATATTTGCGCGTCGTGATCAGCTACAACGAGGCCCAGTTCCGCCTGCAACGAGCGCTGGGCTGGCCGGTGGAGTCGGTGGGGACTACGCCGAGTGAATGAAGGCTTTGTTGATCTCCGCGAGCCGCCGGGTTGATCCCGGCGGTGTGGGAGGCGTCTCAACATCGAGCCTCTCGGCGGGAAGAATGACGGCGGGGATTAACCCCGCCGCTCGCTGGCTTGGGCACGCGCCGATCAGTTCACCGCAGGCAGTTCACCGCTGATAGATCGGCAGATACCCGTTCTCGATCTGCAGGATCGTCGCGTTCATCGATGTCGTGTAGACGGGACCGACATGGGTGTCCTTCCAGCTTCCGTCGTTCGACTGCAGGCGGAGGATGTTCTGGCTGAGGGTCCGGGAGTAGTTCTTCCAGTCATCGCCGCCGATGCGGTACATGACCTGCGAATAGTAGTAGTGCGAATAGTGCCAGTGGCCGAACGAGCGGGAGTCGTTGCCGCTGGCGGAGAGGTTCGACTTGCAGTACGCCAGCAGCTTCTTGACGTACTCGTTGTCGTATTCGCCCGAGCTGAACATGCAGGCCACGGCGGCGGCGGTGATCGGGGGCCGGGCCCCCCCTCCCTTGATGCTGTATTGGACGCCCCCCTCGGGGGTCGTGCATTTCTTGATGTACTCGACGGCCCGGTCGATGATCTCCTTGGGGACGGGGATCCCCGCGTTGCGGCAGGCCCGCAGCCCCTGCACCTGAGTGACGCAGGTTGAGCCCTCGTCGAAGTCGCCGCCGTCCTTGGCCGAGACGTAGCCCCAGCCCCCGGCGGTCGTCTGCGCCTGTCCGCAGAAGACCACCGCCCGTGTGAGGACCCGTTTGAGCTGCTCGCGGCGCTCGGCGTCTTCCTCTTCGCCGAACACCTGCGAGAGAAAGAGCATCGAGAAGCCGTGCCCGTAGGTGTAATGGTAATCGTTCTTGTAACCGATCAGGCCGTTGGGCTGCGCGCCGCCTCCCGGCTCGGAGAGATCGAGAAGGTAGTCGACGGCGAGGCGGATGTTGCGGGCGTATTTGCCACGGGTGGTGGTCGAGCCTTCGCAGAGCATGGCGTTGCCGGCGAGGGCCGTCATGGCCACACGATACTGCATCTGATTGGCTTCCCAGTATCCCTGTCGCTTCTGCTCGCGGGCCAGCCAGTCGAGGGCCCGCGAGACGGCAGCGCGGGTTTTGGGCTCAATCCGTCCGGCGGAAACCCACGCCGGTGCACCGAGCGTGGCGAGCAGCGACAGCATCCATTGTCTGCGATTCATGCGAGGTTCCCGCGGGTCAATCGTCGGGCTTCGGGCTTCGGACGTCTATACTGTGCGCGGCCTGATTTGAGGCGTTGCCCCCCCTCAATCCCCCCGCGAACGGGGGGAAGACGGCCCCCTCCCCGTTCGCGGGGAGGGCTGGGGTGGGGGTTTGCGAATGTCTCATTTTAAGCCGCGTGAGGTCTAACACCAACAATAACTCGTGCCGCCACGAATGAAAGGGGAGTTTCGGTTTCGAAGTCCGTCATCTCGTTCAGTGGAACAACCTCGGGCGCCACGGCCAGCGCCTGGAGGAAGTCGGCCGTGCGAACGTCTCGGCGCGTGGCTTTTCAACGAAGCACGATCGACCTGAGCCTGACCTGCTTCACTGATCGCGGACATTTGGCTTGAGAGTCCTGAGTCTGAACCCGCGGGAAAGGAAAGGAAGGACAGATCCATTTCCAGATCGGCACCTTTCCAGATTCGGTACTTTTGCCCCGTTCCGGAAAGGCGTGTCGAGGTACAATATGAGGGCCGGGATTTGGATCGTTGCGTGGCGTTGTCGCACTATGACAGCGCGAACGCGGCGGCGCCCCGGACAACGCGAGCCGGCAAGGGAACGAACTGACTCCGTTCTGCGCTCGCTCGAATCGAATCACCGTGGTGGTCGCCACGGCACCTTGTTGCGTAAAAATCGCCGTGAAATTGCAACAAACCTGCAGTGAACTACGCGAGTAGTGCACTCCGCAGGAGAAAATGCGGAATCTGGGTTTCCAGTCTGAATGACGACATTTCCAGATCCATTCCGCGACAGCCGGCTTAATCTCAGACCAATGAATCCTTTGGATCAATCCACCGCGCAAAGACTCATTGTTGAACTGCGTCGATTGGGGGTTTTCATACGCAACATTTACATTGCATTGCGTTGCGTCCGACGTGGAAAATGCATCACAGGAAATCAATTTGATTCCTGCGTGCAATTCAATCCGACATCGACACCTGCCTTGGGTAACGCTTCCAGCAGATGGGCACTTGTCCAAGGCGACCCATGCGCGGGCGACCTTTTCGAGAACGTCTACCGCCGTCCTTGTTCAAACGCATGTTTTCGGACCGGCGTTGAAACTGACGGAAATATCGACTCCATGGTTATCGAAGCAACTATCCCTGTACCCGGCGCACAAGCTGCTTGGCTGAGTAACCTTCCGTCAAGAGATTTCGCTCGAAAGACGGCAAAGAAAGTCTCTGGAAACGCTCGGCAGCTTTGTCCGATCGAAACGCTAACGCGGCAAAGACTTCCGTCGATGCCTCCGATTTCTGTCGCGTCGGCGAAGTTCGTCAAAACTCCCCTCGAAAGGACCGAAAGGACTCTTCCGACGTCCGTTTTCCATCCGCAACTTGTTCTGAGATTGCCAACCGATTTTTGTTTGGGAGCCCGAACCATTGCGGGTGGGTTCGTTCTCCTGTCGGGGGCCTTTCGCGATGCGACGCGGAGCGTTGGGACGGGCGTTCCCACGGGGACCGTGAGAACGAGGTGGACTGCGCAAGCCGCATTGACGTTATCCGGCATTCGCACGATAGTTGACTGGGAAGAAACGGCGGAGAGATCGCTCGCCGCAACCAATGAGACGTCTCGTTTAACCTCGAGCCAGCGGCCAGGTCAACATGGGGCGTCGCCGTTGGCTCCGGGTTAAACAACTCAATCCTGGCCGCGTGAAGTAGAGATCCGGGCCATGCCCTCGAATTCGACGATGCCGAGCCTTGCTGCTGAAATCACCGATGTCGCTGCCTACGCTGCGGAAGTGGCCACCGCGGCCAAGGGGGCGTCGCGCACCCTGGCAACAGTCGGCGGCGAACAGAAAAACCGCTGGCTGCGGCGCGCGGCCGAGCTGATTCGGCTGCGGACAGCGGAGCTCCTCGCG
>JAGVKR010000508.1 GCA_020050375.1 Planctomycetales bacterium | reverse complement strand
CGTGACGAAGTCGCCGACCTTCGCGTCGAGCTGCGACACGAAAGCCGCCATCCGCCGCAGCGATTCGTTCTTGGCTTCATCCGGGTCGAACTGCACGTTGGACCACGGACGCTTGTATTCGGGCGGCGTATCGACGGGAACGTGCACCGCCTGGAAGGGGACATAAACGAACCACGGCTCAGGCAGCGTGCGGATCCATTCGACCGCCTGCCGCGCCACCAGCTCGGTGGCGTTGCCTTCTTCGTGGAAGAATTTCAAATCGCGATGCCAGGTGTGCTGCCATTCCCCTTTTCGATACTGGTGCGTCCACGGGTCGACTGCGCCGGTCAGCGAACCGTAACTGTGGTCGAAGCCGTAGTGGTTCGGCCCCCATTCGGGGCGCGAACCCAAGTGCCATTTTCCCGTGATGGAAGTGGCGTACCCGCTCTCCTTGAGGGCCGAGGCCAAGGTGGGCGTCCCGAGGGGAAAGGCCCGCAGATTCGTCGGGCCAAGCACCTGCGGCCCAAATCGGCCCGTCCAGCGCCCGCTGAGCAGCGCCGTTCGTGTCGGGGAACAGACGGGCTGCACGTAGTGCCGATCGAGCTCGACTCCCTCGCGCACGAGTCGATCGAGAACGGGCGTGCGGAACCGCGAGTTGTGCCAGCCGACGTCGGCCCAACCGAGATCGTCGGCGACGATCAGCAGGATGTTCGGTTTTTTCGGCGTAGTTTCTTCGGCCAGTCCGGCAGAGGCGGTCCATGCGAGCACAACGATTGCAATCGCGAGCTTCATGGGCAAGGGAATGATTGCCGAAAAGAATACTGGCAAGCGCTCCGGAGAGGCGATTGATTCTGTAGGGAACGCCCTCAGTGGCGTTCCGCGAGTCAGAGTGGATGTTGCCTTACAGAAGGATCGTCCCGAGACGCTCGCGGTTCGGCACTGAGGCCGAACCCTACAGATTTCGACGCTGCCGGGAAGAATTGCCGCACGCATGGAAACCCTGCTCCTGTTGGATACGGTATACGGTGACGAAAAATTCACTCACGGGCGGTATGACATTGAAAGCACGAGGCCGTCAGCGACTGGGGACGGGTGCGGTGCTGATCGGCGCGATACGGTGTCAGCTCGGAATGGCACTGCCGGCAGTCGGTCCCCCGCTCCAGGACCACGCGATGCACGTTCTCGAAATGCCAGTAGCCGGGCCGGGGATCGGCGATCTCCGCGGCGACCTCGTGACATCGCGTGCAACTTTTCGTTTCGGAAGCGCTTTCCGGCGCCTCGCGCTGGAGATCCTTCAGAATCGACCGGGCGGCGACGCGCCCTGTCACAATGCACGGCCCGAGAAATGTTCCTTCCAATGCCGCCTTGCCGTTGATCAGCGCCAGCCCCGTCAGCTCTCCCACGGCATACAATCCGGGGATGGACTGCTTCTGCTTGTCGACAACGCGGCACTGCCGATCGATCGCCACGCCTCCCATGCTCTTTCGCGTGAGGGGCCACGCCTGCATGGCATAGTACGGCGGGGTCTTGAGCGCGGGGGAGGCCTCGTTGGAAAACGCCGAGCCCTCCGGCCCGAATCGGTGGAAATCCTCGTCGCCCCCCTTTTCAACCAGCTCGTTGTATCGCGCCACGGTCGCCGCCAGGTTCTGCGGCGGCAATCCCACCTTCTCCGCCAGCTCCTCGAGCGTCTCCGCCGATTTCACGAGCGCGGGATTTTTGATGATCAGCGTTTCCACCTTCTTGAAGTCGGCCCAGTCGGAGCCTGAGACGACAAAATAGGGCTTTGTGGCTTCGTCAAAGACGAACCAGAGCGTGGCCTGCTTCTGCGCCAGGAGCGGCGGCATGACCGCTTTCGCCCAGCCGTGCAGATTGGCGAATCGCTTGCCTTCAGGATTGACGACGATCCCATACATGTTCGCCGCGCTGAGGCCCCGATTCGAGCCGGGAAACCGCGGATCGGGAATGCCGGTGAAATAGTTCCATTGATGATCCATCTGCACGAGCTCACCGCCGGCGGTTTCCGCCAGCTTATGCCCGAAGCCGACGGAGTTGCGACCCGACCCGACCAGAATCCGTTCCGGAAAGCGAAACTCGGCCGGCCAGAACTCGCGGACCATGTCGAGATTGCTCTGAAATCCGCCGGTCGCCAGGACGACCCCCCGCGCCGAGAACTTCTGCTCTTCGTCGGTTCGAAGATTGCGGGCCATCACGCCGGTCACCCGCCCATTTTCGGTGAGCAGTTGCTCGACTTTCGAGTTCCAGACGAAGCGAATCGTCTTCTGATCGAGACACGCACGGTAGATCGGCGTCACGAGCCCGATCCCGCGTCCCGCCGGCTGATGTTCGCGGGGGACGGAGTTCCCCGGTGACGCCAGGGCTGCTTCGAATCGCACTCCCAAGTCGGTCACCCAGTCGTAGATCTCGCGCCGCGAATTGTCGACGTAATAACGGACCCATTCGGGGTCGGGGTCGTCGCCGAACTTCATGACGTCGCTGTAGGCCAGATCGGGCGAATCGTTGATGCCGCTGGCCTCCTGAACGGGGCTGCCGGCGATCGACAAACTTCCCTGAGACATCACGGCGTGTCCGCCGAACACCGACGACATATCGATCACCGTGACGTTGGCCCCTCCCCGCCCCAGGTCGAGCGCCGTGGCCAGGCCGGAGATCCCGGCTCCCACCACGATCACGTCGGACTGGGCGGTCTCGCCTTCCGGCCTAGCCTGGTCCGCTTTGCCTTCAACGGCCGCTCCCCCGGTCGCTTGCTCCGCGGCGTGAGACACGGCCACGGGGGGTGTCGGCGGCTGGCAGCCGGTGGCCAGAGCGACCATCAGCGCGAAAAAAGGAAGGAACCTCCGCGCCAGCGATCGGCGAAGCTCCGGCGAACAACGCGTCATGGGCGAATCCTGATGTCGATGGGCCGGCAGATTCCGCAGATTCACGAGGGTCTCGCGGCAAAGCTCAACGATGATAACACCTCCCCCGATAGGATTCGACGCTTCGCGTCGGGGTGATCCTCAAGAGGAGCATCCGCTGAGCGAGAGTGGTCCATGCCGAACGCTGCATCATCAGAGTCATTGCCTGAAAACGATGGGGAGACAGAGAGACGCGGAGAATGAGAAACCGGCGCCACCTATGTCTTGACTGCACCCCCCATTCCCCATTCCGCACTCCGCACTCCCTTTCCCCCTCCATTATCCCGGCTTAAAAATCAGCCGCACAGATCGAATCGAGGGCTCCTTTCCAGATACAAGACCCACGATCGGTCACAATCCGATCGAAGTGGCGCTGCCAACCGTTGCGAACGGCGGTCGGAATTCGTTTCTATCCCCAGGCCTCAAACTCGGGACACGGGAATCGTTTGCCGGTTCAGTTCAATCAGGGGGACAAGATGCTCCAGGCGGTCGTCAATCCGGACGAGCTGCGGCGGTTTGCCGGCATGCTCAAGAAGTTCAATTCGGGTCTGTCGGATCAGATCACGGCCCTCGCCGGCCAGTTGGACAGCTTGAGCGCAACCTGGCGCGACCAGGAAAACCGCCGCTTTTGCGAGGAATTCCAGCGGAACCTGCAGATGATGTCCCAATTCCTCGAATCGAACAACGAGTACATCCCCTTTCTGCTCCGCAAGGCGGACCGGATTGATGAGTATCTGCAACAGCGATAGCTCGAAGTCCAGCCCCTCTCCCGTCGGGGGAGAGGGGAGAACGAGATCGACAAGGCCCTAGTTCAAAGCAACGGCTTGGGAGTCAGGACCGCGAAAGGAATCTGCACATGACTGAGTCGGCGCGTGTCACTTCCATTGATGCGATTGTTTCCTTCGAATCGTCCCTGCGCACGTTCCAGGACGAGGCGTCGCAGGTGCTGCTGGTGATCGAGCAGCAGGCGCGGCGGGCCCTCGAATGGCTCGAGCAGGATGCTCCCGTCTACTGGCGACAGAAGATCCGCGAGGCCTATGACGACGTGTCCCGAGCGCGCACCGCGCTGCAAACCTGCCGGATGAAAAAGGTGGGAAACAGCGGGCCGGCGTGCCTCGAAGAGCAGCAGGAGTTTCGCAAAGCGCAGGAGCGACTGCGAAAGACCGAAGAGATGCTGCAAGTCGTGAATCGCTGTGCGCAAAGGGTCCGCCGCGAGATCGACGAATACCGCGGACGGATCATGGGCTTCCGCAACCAGCTCGAAGGGGGCATCCCGCGCAGTCTGGCGATGCTCGGCGGAACGGTTGCGGCGCTCGAATCGTATTTCGAGCATTCCGTCGTCGATGCCAGCCTCGAGCGCGGCGACAAGGAACCAGCGCCCGTCCCTCTTTCGACTCTGGAGAAGAGATGAATCTCGCCAATCTCAGCGCCGCGACGGGACGGTTGCAGGACGCCGTCGACGTTTTGAACGCCGCCTGGACGGAAACACAGGTCCACTGGAACGACGGCAACAGTCGAAAACTGGACGAGAAGCAGTTGCGGCCGCTCGGAATCGAAGTCGTGGCGGCGTACGCGGCGATTCGGGGCCTTGCCGATGCCTTGGCCAAAGCCGAACGCGAATGCGGGCCGCGTCAGAGCATGGACGAAAGCGAATCCTTATGAGCACGAACGTGAATCCCCTGCTGACGATCGACCGCTATCGGGAACTCCTGTCCGAACTGCAAACGGACATCGCTGAGCGCGTTCGAGCGGAACAGGCGCTCGCCGCGTTGGAATCGGCGGATGACGACGCCCACCGCCGCAAGCTTGGGCGGG
>JAGVKR010000603.1 GCA_020050375.1 Planctomycetales bacterium | reverse complement strand
CGCGATCGGACGCGCATTGCGGACGGCGATGCAGAATGCGCTCGACGCCGACGGGCAGGTGATCCTGTTTCTCAATCTGCGGGGCTATTCGCCCGTCCTTTGGTGCCGCGCCTGCGGCGCGGCGGTCAAATGCCCGCACTGCGACGTGTCGTTGACCTGGCACAAGGAACGCAAAGTGATCCTGTGCCATTCGTGCGATTTCGAGCGTCCCCCGCCGACCGACTGCCCTTCCTGCGGCAAATCGGGCGTGCAGTATCTGGGAGTCGGGACGCAGCGGCTGGAGCAGGAAGTTCGGGCGAAGTTTGCGCGCTATGCCTGTATTCGCATGGACAGTGACTCGATGAAGAAACCGGGCAGCCACGACCGGGCCCTCGAAGCCTTTCGCCACGGCGACGTGCGAATCCTGCTGGGAACGCAGATGATCTCGAAAGGGCTCGATTTTCCCAACGTCACGCTGGTCGGGGTGATCGATGCCGACACCGTGCTCCATCAGCCCGACCTGCGCGCCTCCGAACGCACGTTCCAGTTGATCGCGCAGGTCGCGGGCCGCACCGGACGGAGCAAGAAGGGGGGGCGCGTTCTTGTGCAGACGGCGTGCCCGACCGAGCCGTCGATCCTGTTTGCGTCACGGCACGATTTCGTGGGCTTCGCGCAAACCGAACTGGAACACCGCCGGCAGCGACAGGTGCCCCCCTTCGAACACCTGGCGCGCGTCATCGTTCGCGGGCCAGTCGAAGCGGCCGTTAAGGCACAGACGCAGCAAATGGCCGCAGCCTGCGTGTCGGCGATCGCCAAGTCGGGACTGGCTGTTCAGGTGCTTGGCCCAGCGCCGGCGCCGGTCGCGCGTTTGAAGGCCAACTTCCGCTATCACTTTCAATTGGCCGCGAAAGATGTCGACTTGATCCATCAACTGTGGAAGCTGGTCCTCCCGGGGTTTAAGCCCCCCCCTCATGTCGAATTCGCCGTCGACGTCGATCCGCTGAATCTTCGGTGAGGCCGTTGCACAACGGAATGCTGGCGGTCGGCTCGGCAAGGACCTCGGCAAGCGTCGTGCTGCCAAACGCCTGTTCGACGCTCGCCAATGCTTGATCCAGTCGGCGATGGAGTGGGCAGAGATTCACGCCATGCCCCGGAAGCCCCAGCGGGCATGTGCGAATCCGCTGAATTGGATCGACGGCATTGACGACTTCCAGAATCGTCAATTCTTCGGGACGTTTGACGAGCAGAAAACCTCCATGAATGCCGCGTTGTGATGTGACGATCCCGGCCCGCGCCAGCCCCTGCATGACCTTCGAGAGATACGCCTGCGGCACGCGCGTGATTTCGGCGATCTGCTCGGTGGTTCGCGCATGAGGCCCCTGATCGGCCAGATAGACGGCAGCCCGCAGGGCATATTCCACAGTTTGGGAAAGCATGATTTCTCAATTATAGACAAATGGACCTTGACGTCCACTAATGAGCCGATAAGATAACGTCGAATAGTGGATGTTGATATCCTGTATTCGGTTTCCAAGCTCGAAAGGAGATGGTGTGATGAAGCGGATTGATGAAGGGCGGCTCGAGTCAGATCTTCCTTATCGTTTCGGGTATCTGACCGAATTCATGGGGTTTTCTCCGGCCGACATCGAATCGATTCATGGCGCGGCAACGCATCTCGCGCCGCTGGTTCCCGCACTGGTTGACGCCGTCTACGACAAACTCTTCACATACGACGCCACCAAACGGCATTTCGTCCCCCGGCAATCGGGCTATGAAGGACCGGCCCCCCAGGACCTCGAGACCCTGACCCAGGATCACGAGCAGATCCAGTTCCGCAAGCAGCATCTTGGCCGGTATCTGGCAAAGCTGGTCACGGCGCCCTACGACGGGAAGATGCTGAACTATCTCGATCACGTGGGCAAGATCCACACCGAGAAGGCCGGCAGCCCCGATCTCGACGTGCCGCTTGTTCAGATGAACGCCCTGATGGGATTCGTCGCCGACGCCTTGACGGCCACGATCCAGGGATTGGGGCTCGACCGCGAGACCGAACACCGGACAGTGCGGGCTTTCAACAAGCTGCTTTGGCTGCAGAACGATTTGATCACCCGCCACTATCAGGCGGAAAAGAACGCCGCCCAGGCCGCCTGAGAGAGTCCACGACCATGCCGATCACGCCTGGTGTTCGCTGGAACAGTCGAACGAGGCCGCGAGGAGCTCTGATCCTTGCGGCGCTGCTTGCTCTTTCGACAACGGCCCGCGCATCGGATACTCCCGCCGAGCAAGAGCCGATTTCGTACAGTTCGCCCGAAGTCGACGATCCGGTCGCGCGGCTGCAACGGCGGCTTGACCGGGGGGAAGTTCAACTCAAGTTCGACGCCGAGCACGGGTATCTGCGATCGGTGCTCGATTTTCTTAAGGCTCCGATCTCATCGCAGGGGCTGGTCTATTCCAAAACCAGCTTCCAGCGGGACCGCATTGCGCCCGAGACTCCACGGGCTGTGTACTTCGGAGACGACGTGTACGTCGGTTGGGTTCAAGCGGGGGAAGTGATCGAGCTCTCGTCGGTCGATCCGCAGAAAGGAGCGATTTTCTACACGCTTCCCCAGCAGGAGACCGAACGTCCGAAGTTCCGTCGGCAGACGCACGAGTGCCTCCAGTGCCACGATTCGTCGCTGAGCCGGGGAATTCCGGGACACCTGGTTCGCTCCGTGTATCCCGATCCGCGCGGGCAGCCGATCCTCTCGGCCGGAACGTTTATCACCGGTCATCAATCGCCGCTGCGCGAGCGTTGGGGAGGCTGGTACGTGACGGGGACGCATGGCTCGCAGGTCCATATGGGAAATCTGATCGTGCGCGATCGCGAGCATCGCGACCGCCCCGAGAAAATCGACCTGACTGGGGGAGCCAATTGCACCGAATTGGGCGGGCGTTGCGACGTCGCCCCGTATTTGTCGCCGCACAGTGACATCGTGGCCCTGATGGTGCTCGAACATCAAACGCAAATGCACAACCTGCTGACTCGCGCCAACCACCAGACGCGCCTCGCGCTGCGTGACGAGCGGATGCTGCGGGAAGTCCTCAAGCGCGAGCCGGGCGAACGGCTGGCCAGCACCAACAGCCGCATCAGGAGCGTCGGCGAACCGCTGGTCCGGTATCTGCTGTTTGCCGACGAAGCGGGCCTGGTGGAACCAGTTGCCGGCACGTCTCCATTCGCCCGCGAATTCGCCAGTTGCGGCCCGCGCGATCCGGCGGGACGAAGCCTGCGCGATTTCGATCTCAAGCGGCGGATGTTCCGCTACCCGATGAGCTACCTGATCTACTCGGAAGCCTTCGAAGCACAGCCCGAGCCGCTCAAGGAGTATGTCTACCGCCGGCTCTGGCAGATCCTGCAGGTGGGGGAGACAGACGATCAGTTTCCCCGATTGACCGATGACGATCGGCGCAACATCGTCGAGATCCTGCGAGCGACAAAGCCTGGACTGCCCGAGTATTGGCGGAGTGAATGACGGACAACGGGGTTCAGGACACGGGCAAAGCGGGCTTGGACGGCAGAAGAAGACGGAGAGAGGGGGAGACGGAGAGAGATTTTTTTATCGAAATGTCTCTCTCTTTCTCTCCCCGTCTCGCCGAATCCTCTATCGCCGTCACACTTCTTCCGCTGGCGGCGGCGCCTCACCGCTGCCACCCTGCAATTCGTCGAGGCGTTTGACCGTGTCGCGGTAGTTGTAATCGACCTCGAGAATTTTCTGGTAGCACTCCTCGGCGGCCTGCGTGTTGTTCAGCTTTTCGTACAACCGGCCGGCGGCGTAGTACATGTCTTTGAACGGCTCGGGCTTTTCCTCGAAGGTCATTTCGGGAAAGGCCGCCTCGAACTGGCGAATGGCCAGCGCCGGCTTGCCGTCGTAGTAAAAACACTTTCCGAGGTTCACCAGCGATTCCCCTTTGACGCGCGGGTCGCTGCGCGACTGCTGAAACAGCGGAATCGCCAGCGCCCACTTGGTCACCCGCATGTATCGCGTGCCCAGTTCGAACTTGACCCGCATGTCCTGCGGATAGCGTTCGACGCGAACGGCAAAGACTTCCATCTCGCGTTTGAGCAACTCGTTGGCCATGTCGGCGGCGCGCTGCTTGAGATCGGCGTCATCGGGCTTCTGACGGACCATTTCCTTGGTGGTTTCCAGAGCCCGGCTCATCAATTCGAGCTGCACGTTCTCGAGCTGCTCGCGGATTCCCATGTCGTTACCCGAGACTTCCAGCGCCTTCAACAATTGTTCTTCCGCTTCTTCAAGCTTGCCTTCGCGGCGGTAGAAGTCGGCCAATTTCGTGTAGTTGTCCTTATTCGCCGGCTCCTTACGAACGGCGCGCTGCAGGTCGGCTTCGACCGACATCCCCGGGCCGTCCGCCGGCTGCCCT
>JAGVKR010000493.1 GCA_020050375.1 Planctomycetales bacterium | reverse complement strand
ACGAACGCGACCCCGGACGAATCGGTTTCGCGGGACCAGACCGGCAGCCGGCAACCGGCCGTTCCGAACGCGACCAGCCACAAGTAGGTCTGTGTGATGGCCGGCATCGCGATCCCCCCAGCCCCCAGAAGATGGACCGCCAGCGCCCCGAATCCCGCCGCATAAACTGATGCCGGAAGGTCCAGCCGGCGCAGCGGAATCGCCACGGCCGCGGCGACCACCGCGCCGAAGAACAGAGGGATCACCCGTTCGTCAAACGTCCCCCCAAACAAATAAACGCTGACGAACGCCAGGAGGCCACCGATCGGAACCGCTTCGAATCGTCGGGGACTCCCCGACTTGCCGGATGACTTTCGTCGGTTTGTTTCCGGAATGATCTCCGGCGGCGCGACCGGCTGGCAGTTTCGCACGAGCGGCATCAGGCCCGCGGCCAGCGACATCAGCAGGCCCCCCACGGCGAGCATTCCGCCGCCGGCCCAGACATCCAGGAAAAGATTATGCGGATCGGCAATCTCTTCGCTCGATTCCGGCAGCTTGTACTCCAGGTAGTAGGCGCGAAAATTTCCCGGGCCCACTCCCGTCAGCCAGCGGAGCCAGTCGTCGGTCATCATTCGCCATGTGCCGATCCAATACTCCCCGCGATAGCGGAGCGACTTGAACGATTCGTCGACGACCAGCCGATCGACCGCGCCCGTGAGCGCTGCCGTCACCACCAGCGTCGCCAGACCGGCGACGACAATCCCCCCGTACAACCAGAGCTTTCGCGACGGCACGAGACCGCGCCAACCGACCAGACCGACGATCAACCCGGCCGCGAGCCCGACATAAGCCGTGCGGCTCTTCGTCAGCAAAAGACAAAACGCGATCAGCGCGGACACCCCTGCTGCGGCAAGTATTCGACCGCGCGGCGCCGGGCCGCCAATCAACTCGGCCAACAGCGCCAGCCACAAAACGAGCGCGACAACCAGCAGCCCTGCGAACGTATTCGCCAGACCAAACGCCGCGAATGGCTCGGTGCTGGAATTGATTCGCTGGTCCCAGAGGAGTCGGGCTCCCTCCTCGAGCGGAATTCCCTGCCGGACAAATTCGGACCGCAGACGCTGCTCGTCCCGGTCCCACTCCTGCGCTTTCCGCAGATCGGTCGGCCTTCCCTGCGACTGGAGGTTGTCCCAATCGGCGCGCATTCTTGCGACCTCGCGCCGCGTCTCGGCCAGCGAGAAATAGTGCTGCCACAGCCCCAGCCCGGCGAGCGCAACCGCGAGCGACAAGAGGCCCCACACCAGGCCGCGACGTTCCGCAGGTCGGTCCGCGATGCGACGAATCAGGAACCAGGTCGCCAGCAGGCCGCACCATTCCCAGACCATGTTGCAGAGAGCCCGCCGGTCGGCCGACGAAAAATGGATCGCCGCCGAGACGAGCTGTCCGAGGACCAGCAGGCCGACCGCGCCATCGATCCCATCCAGGCGGAAGACCAGGGAGCCCGCCCGATATCTCGCGAAGATCCACACGAGCAGGGTCAACAGCGTGAGCTGCACGATCCAGAGGGTCTCCCCCAGAGGGGCCCCTTCGGTCGGCGTCAGCAATCGGGAAAAGATCACGGTCGCGGTGAGGGCCGTCACCCACCACTCCAGCCAGTCTCGGGAAGCTGCGGATTCCGCTGCTTTAGCGTTCGGCATCGTTTTTCGCCGTCCGGCCGACCGTTTCGAGGATTGCGATCACGGCCAGCACGCAGGCGATGAGCGCCATCACCAGCGACGCTCCGACCCAGCCCGGAACCCGATACAGGAGCAACCCGCCCAGCCCGGTCGTCAGCGTGATCAGATAAATGGTCATCACGGCGTTCGCACGACTCAGCCCCATCTCGACCAGTCGGTGCGAGAAATGCGACTTGTCGGCATGAAACGGGCTGCGCCCCTGCGAAAGGCGGATGATCATCACCGAGCAGAAATCGTAGAGGGGGACCGCCAGCACGCAAAGCGGGGCCAGAATGACGTGCTTGCTCCCCTTGTCGAGATCATAAAACGTTCCAACCAGCGTCAGACAAGCCAGCCAGGTGCCGATCAGGCAACTTCCTGTATCCCCCATGAAAATCTTTGCCGGGGGCCAGTTATGGATCAGAAACCCAGCCAGGGCTCCCGCCAGAATCAACAGAAACCCGGCGACAAACCAGTGTGGCTGGCTGGTTCCAAGGAGCATCATCGAGGCAAAAACGATCGAAACAATGAAACCGATCCCCGCCGACAGACCATCCATATTGTCAAGAAAATTGAGGGAGTTGATGAGCGTCACGATCCATAGGACCGAGAGCGCCCCCCCGACGATCGGCCATTCGACGAACACCGTGGCCCGAACGCCTCCGGCGACCAGCCCGCCCGCTACCGTAAATTGCACCAGGAGCTTCGGCTTCCAGCCGAGGGCCCGCAGATCGTCGATCATTCCCAACGACGCGATGATCAGCCCTGCCGTAAGGATGCACCACAGTTGCCCCGAACGGGCCACGAAACCTTTCAGGTTCTCGGCCAGCTCCGCCGGAACCCAGGCCGGAACGCGTCCGGCCTCGCCCAACCACCAGGCCAGGGCATGGGCCGCCGATAGCGGCAGCACCACCCCCAACAGAATGCCGATCCCTCCCCCCAGCGGCGTCGGGACGACGTGGACTTTGCGCGCGTTCGGCTGATCGACCAGCCCCCAGCGCGGCGCCAGATGGCGCATCGCGGCCGTGACGCTCGTCGAGACGACCAACCCCGACAGCAGACAACCGCAGATCAAAAGGAGCATCTTAGGGGAGCGTTCCCTTTTCGGACGGCGTGACGAGACCCGGCGGAAGCGGTATGTTAGGCGAAAGTGCCGTCCGGTCCAATTGTGAAAGCGTGTTTGGGAAGTGAGACGCGAAGAGGCAAGCTGGAGGCGACTGAAATCAATTCATGTTCACCGGTTCTCCTCTCTGTCTCCCCCACTCTCCGTCTCTCTTTCTTTTCAACTCTTTATCTCTTGAACTCTTAAACTCAGCCCCTCTGTAACCCCATCCCCCGTATCCCATGTCCCCTCCCTCACGAATTCGGGCTCACAAGGCCACCGGGCAACTGGAGCTGGAATGGCCCGGTTCGCCGGCAGTCGCGGTTCCCTTTCGGCACGTGCGGGAACATTGCCCGTGCGCATCGTGCATTGACGAAAACACCGGCGAACGCATTCTTGATCCTCGCACGATTCCCGCCGGCATCGAGCCAACGGACATGAGCTTCACCGGCAATTACGCCCTCAAGATCGTCTGGTCGGACGGGCACTCCACGGGTTTATATACGTGGGATCTGCTGGCCGAGTTAGCGCGGGATGCATGCCAGCCGAAAGAATGAGGGAAAGAGGCCATGCCGCTTGACGCCGAATGCATCCCGTCCGTCCGCTTCCACTATCATGTTTGAAGTCGAATTGAAGTTTCCGCTGGCCGATCCGCAGCCAGTCTTCGAACGGCTGGCTGCCTGGGGCGCGTCGCCGCAGGCGGCGGCCGAACAGTGCGACGTTTACTTCCGGCATCCGGTACGCGACTTCGCGGCGACCGACGAAGCGCTCCGCGTGCGATCGGTGGGGCAGCAGAACTGCGTGACGTATAAAGGCCCGGTCGTCGATTCGCAGACCAAGACCCGCCGCGAAATCGAAGTCTCGCTGGCCGACGGCCTGGAGGCCTGCCGCCAGTTCACGGAGATTCTCACGTGTCTGGGATTTCAGCCGGTCCGGCGCGTCCAAAAACGGCGGGCCCCCTGGCGTCTCGTCTGGCAAAACCGCGACTTCGAAGTCGCCCTCGACGATGTCACCGACCTGGGAACCTTCATCGAGATCGAAACTCTGGCCGACGAAGCAGAGCGGGCTGCCGCTCGCGATACGATTCTGGCCCTCGCGGCGCGCCTGGAATTATCGAACCCCGAGCGGAGATCCTACCTCGGCATGCTTCTGGAACGCGATGCATCAACAAATGCGCCGCAAAGTCGATAGGAAATCAGCGTTGATACCAAATCGGGCAGAAGAAAATGCGGATTCGCTCAAATTTCCCCTTGCAGAATACCGAAAGATTGATATGGTATTCTTTTGTTCAGTATCGCACTGTTTGGGGCCCCTTGGCCCCTCCCCGATTGTGACAGGAGCCGCGTATGTCCGCCAAAGCTGCCAAACCGACCAAGCCCGCCAAACCCGAAGCAACTTCTCCCGAAGCCAAACTGCTCGAAAACGCTCTGGGGCAAATCGAAAAAACGTTCGGCCGCGGCTCGATCATGAAGCTGTCGGACCCGAACGGCGTCCCGTTCGCCGGGATCCCCACGGGGGCCCTCTCGCTCGATCTGGCAATGGGTGGGCAAGGTTTCCCCCGCGGCCGAATCGTTGAGCTGTTCGGGCCCGAATCGAGCGGCAAGACAACGCTGGCCTTGCACGTGATCGCCAATGCTCAGCGGCTGGGGGGGATCGCCGCCTTCATCGATGCCGAGCACGCCCTCGACCCCGCGTGGGCCAAACGGATCGGCGTCGATCTCGAAGATCTGCTTGTCAGCCAGCCCTCGTATGGTGAAGAAGCCCTGCAGATCGCCGAGATGCTGATCAAATCAAACGCCGTCGACTGCATTGTCATCGACTCGGTCGCCGCCCTGGTCCCCAAGGCCGAGCTCGATGGCGAAATCGGCGACACCCACGTCGGCTTGCAGGCCCGCATGATGAGCCAGGCCCTCCGTAAGCTGACCGGCGCCATCTCCAAGTCCAAGACCTGCGTGATCTTCATCAACCAGATTCGCGAGAAGATCGGCGTGATGTTCGGCAGCCCCGAAACGACTCCCGGCGGCCGGGCCCTCAAGTTCTACAGCACCTGCCGCGTCGACGTCCGCCGTCTCGCGACGCTGAAAGAAGGCGAAACGGCCATTGGGATCCGCATGAAGGTCAAGATCGTCAAAAATAAAGTCGCCCCCCCCTTTCGCCAGTGCGAATTCGACATGCTGGGCGAAGAAGGGATCAGCCTCGAAGGAGACGTGGTCGATCTGGCGATCGAAGATCGGATCCTCGACCGCAGCGGCACCTGGCTCTCGTACGGCGACGTCAAACTGGGCCAGGGGCGCGACAAGGCGCGCACCTTCCTCAAGGAGAATCCCAAGCTCCGCGACGAATTGATCCAGAAGATCAAAACAGCCCGCGGCGCGCATGGCACCGCTCCCGCCCCCGCCAGCAGCAACGGCCAAGCCGTCGCGGCCGAAGAATAACGCCTTGCGGGAACGACGGAACACGGAAGAATGACGAAATCCAAACGACGAATGAAATCAAAACCCAAAGCTCGAAAAGCTTCCCTTTCGGGCTTTGTATTTTGATTTTCCTTAGACATTTGTTTTTTGGACATTCGACATTCGTGCATTCCCGGCCGAATCTGCGCTTGACCTGTCCGCTGCTTCGGTAAATCGTTACGCTCAAGATCAGAGTCGTCACCGCCGCTCCTGTCACGGGCGGCAGATCGCCCGCAAACGACTTTGATCACGGTGCGAGGATATCGGCATGACCCGCGTTCTCCTGGCAAGCCTGCTGGCAGTCGGCCTGTCGCTCTCGGCAAGTCGTCTGTCGGCCAACGAACCCGATGGCCTGGCAGCCGCGGTCGCCATTCAGGACGCCTTCGTCAAAGCGATCGAGTCGGCCGAAAAATCGGTCGTGAGCATCGCCCGGTCGAAAGTGCCCACATCCACCCCGCTGATCTTCGATCGCCGTGGTGGACGGCCGGGGCGGGAAGAACGCCAGCTCACGATCGAGGATCCGGATTACGTCCCGAACGAGTTCGGCGCAGGGATT
>JAGVKR010000132.1 GCA_020050375.1 Planctomycetales bacterium | reverse complement strand
TCGGCCCCGAGGCCGTGGATCTTTCCCTGCACGTAGATCGTCGCTTCGTACAGCGAATCCCCGAGCCCCGCCCCGGCGTCTCCGCAGACGACCAGCGTCCCCGCCTGGGCCATGAACGCTGACATATGGCCGACGCTCCCGCCGACGACGATCTCGCACCCCTTCATCGAAATCCCGCAGCGCGACGAGGCGTCTCCCTCGATCACGACCATTCCGCCGTGTCCCGAGGCCCCGGCGCATTCCGAAGCGCACCCTTTGACACGAACGCTTCCCGACATGATGTTCTCGGCGACGCTCCATCCCACATTCCCGTGGACCGTCACGTCCGCCAGTTGATTCATTCCCGCAAGAAAGTAGCCCCCGTCACCCAAAACTTCGACCGTGAGCGGCAATTGCAGGCCAACCGCAATGCTGTGTTGCCCCATCGGGTTCAGGATCCGCACAGTTGGTAACTCCGAGGGCGCCGGCTTGCGCCGCGCCAGGTCGTGCAGAGACTGGTTGAGGTCCCGGACCGTCGCGGTCGCCAGGTCCCATTCGACCGCGCGCTCGGTGGTCACACCGTCCATGTGTAGATGCGCTCCGGTGCAGGCTCGAAAATATGGGCTTGGCGAATCCCTGGCAGATGGGCCAGCGACCGATACTCTGACGAGATCGCCACGTAGTCGTCGGTCTCGGCCGCGACGGCCGGTTTGCAGGCGAACGGGTCGCGGACCAGCACCAGCCGATCCGCCGTTCCAATGAGCAGTGTATAGAATCCGTCGAGCTCGTCGAAACCGCTTTCGATCGCCGTTTCCAGCGTATCTCCCTCCTGCATCCGCCACTGCAGGTAGCGGCACGCGGCTTCGGTGTCGTTGTCGGTCTCGAACCGGATTCCCCGCCGTTCCAGTCGACGACGAATGCTGTACGGATTCGACAGCGATCCGTTGTGCACAAGGCAAAAATCCTCGCCCGCCGTAAACGGATGTGAATGTGCCACCGACACGGCTGATTCGGTCGCCATCCGCGTATGGCCGACGGCGTGCGTCCCGTGCGCCTTCCGCAGGGCGTACCGTTCGATCAAGTCGCGCGGGTGCCCGACGTCCTTATAAATCGAAAGCGAGCGTCCGGCCCCGAGCAGCCGCACTCCCGCGCGATGCTGGCGCAGCCAGTCGTCCACTGCGATCGGTTCGGCAAGGGTCTCGACGAGCGCGTGACGGGCCTGCGAAGTGAAGCTCAGCGACGGATCGAGATCGCTGGCGAGTTGCTGGCGAAAACTGCTCCAATCACAGGCCGGCTCTTCGGCAAACAAGCTCAATCGGTGCCGCGGCTCACCCAGTGTGTCAGAGAAAAAGGCGATCCCCGAAGAATCGGCGCCCCGATCTCCCATGCAATCGAGAATCGGCGCGGCCCACTCCCCCAGATGCACCCGCTGCTCAGGGTGCCGAATCAAAAGCCCCACAATCCCGCACATGAGCTCTCCCCGCGACGGTCTATCCCAGCCGGCCTCACGTGCGTCCGCAAACTTCGCACCGAAGCATTTTAGAACTACATTCCAAAACTACTCGAAACGGCCGGAATTGTCTGCCATCAGCGGCCATTGATCAAAAAAAGAAGCCTCCATTCGATCCATCGACGCATCCTGTCCGATGACGCTTTTTCGTGCAACCCTCGCTATAGGAAATGCACCGCCGGTCACCCTCGTTCCCAAGCTCCGCTTGGGAACGCCTCGTCCGCAGCTCCCGCTGCGCGCCACATGACGCGACTTCGACTCAATTGCCATCTTGTTGGCATATATGTAACTTTGTATACTTAATGCCAATTCCGCTTCCCCGAACGCAAACCACAGTTCCAAGCCGACGTTCGACCAGGTAACACCACCACAAAAAATGGGCAGCCTGCGAGGCCTGGCGATTTCAAAACGCAACAAATCCGTTGCATTGCATTGCAAAGTGCGATTTTTTCGGCATTTTTGACGCAAAGCCTCCGCGGCCACGACCTCGAAACGGTCTGAAACTGGAAATCTGTTGCGTTCAAAAGGCGATTGTTGCGTGAAATTGCCTTCGTGTCGGAGGCCCCGGCAGACACCCAACGGTTGACATCATAGCGCAGGCAATTCATATTGTCTACAATCCAAGACTGATTGAGTTGTCCAACGTTCGCATCAACGCATTCACATGACAAACAGTACTGCCGTTCGAAGCGTTCGCGACCAGATCACCGACCTGATCCGCGAGGACCTCCTCTGCGGACGGATCCCCGCCGGAGCGCGTCTCTCAGAGTTAAAGCTGGCCGATCGCTTCGGCGTCAGCCGCGGGCCGATTCGCGAAGCGCTGGCCCAACTGACCAATGAAGGGCTGCTGGTTTCCAAACCCAATTGCGGCGTTTCGGTCGCTCCCGAGCCGACCGACGACGTTCGCGATCTCATCATTCCCATCCGGCGGACGATCGAGACGTACGCGCTCAAGTTGATTTTCGAGAAAATCGACGAACGCGACTTTCGTGTCTGGGAGGAAATCCTCCACCGCCTCGAACGGGCCTGCCGCGACCGCGACGCCGAGGCCATCGCCCTGCAGGACATCGCCTTCCACCGTTCGCTCATCGTGCGGGCCGAGCAGCCCGATCTGCTGGCGATCTGGCAGACGATCCTCGTTCGCGTCCGCGGTCATTTTCGTGAGGCCGTGCAGCGCTACGGAGACGAGATCGGCAGGATTGTCGACGAGCACCGGCAGCTTATCGAGACGTTTCGCGCGGGAGACAGGTCCGCTGCGATTCAAGCGTTGGAAGAGCACATCTGGTGACTGCCAAGGAGAGATGTCTCGATGCGATGTTGTTTCGCGATCGCCGTCATTCTGGGGCTATTGTTTGCTGCGCCCGCTGCGCAACCGAAATCGGCCCGCGCCGACGAGCCGCGACCGAACGAGGCGGCCGACCTCTCAAAGCAGACGCTCGAAATCCTGAAAGCCCGCTGTGCCGAGTGTCATGGTGCCGACAAGCCCAAAGCCAAGCTGACGCTGACCGATTTCGACGGTGTGGCCCGCGGCAACAAGCGCGGCGCGGTTGTCGCTCCCGGCAATCCGGGAGAGAGCCTGCTCTGGGAAGTGATCGCCGACGATCGCATGCCCCCTGAAGACCCGCTCCCGGAAGCGGAACGGCTCGTTCTGAAAAAGTGGATCGAGCAGGGTGCCCCCGGCCTCAAAGCCAGCCGCAGCAAGCATTGGTCATTTCAGCCCGTCGTCTCGCCCCCCCTTCCTCCCGAACCCGCAGGAATCGCGCTCCGCAATAGCATCGATCGGTTC
>JAGVKR010000393.1 GCA_020050375.1 Planctomycetales bacterium | reverse complement strand
CCGGCCGATCGGCCGACGCTGATCCGCCGCGCCACGTTCGGCCTTCTGGGGCTCCCTCCGACTCCCGCCGAGGTCGCCGCTTTCGAATTCGATCCGGCTCCGACGGCCGAGGCCTTTGTGAAAATCGTCGATCGCCTCCTCGATTCACCACATTACGGCGAACGCTGGGGCCGCTACTGGCTCGACGTAGCCCGCTATGCCGACAACAAGGGATACGTTTTCTTCGAAGAGCAGTCGTACCCGTGGGCGTACGCCTACCGCGACTGGGTCGTCCGCGCCTTCAACGAAGACCTTCCCTACGATCGGTTTCTCGTAGAGCAGCTTGCCGCCGACCAGTTGCCGCTTGCCGCCGATCGGCGCTCCCTCGCCGCCCTCGGATTTCTGACGGTGGGCGGGCACTTCATGAACAACGTGCATGATATTTTTGACGATCGCATCGACGTCGTCACCCGCGGACTGCTGGGGCTGACCGTGACCTGCGCCCGCTGTCACGATCACAAGTACGACCCCATCGGGCAGGCCGACTATTACAGCCTCTATGGCGTCTTTCGCAGCGCGACCGAGCCGATCGTCCCGCCGCGAATCGAGCCGATGCCGGCAACCGAAGCGTTCGAATACTACGAGCTGGGCTTGGCCGAGCGAACGCTTCGCCTCGAAAAATTTCTCGCGCAGAAGCACAGCGAGCTGGTGAGCGGCGCCCGAACGCGCGTCGCCGAATACCTGCTGGCGGCACACGCCTCGCGCGATCAGCCGACCACCGAAGACTTCATGCTGCTGATTCCCGCCGGCGACGTGCATCCGGTCGTCGTCCAGCGGTACTGGCACTACCTGCAGAAGACCCGCCGGCAACACGACCCGGTCTGGGCCGTCTGGCATACGCTGGCCGCGATTCCCGAGACGGAGTTTGCGGCAACTGCGCCGGCCGTGTGCTCGAAGCTTGCAACCGGAAGCGACCCGGAAAAACTCCACAATCCCCTCGTCGTCGAAGCTGTCTGCGCAAAACCCCCGGCGTCGATGAAGGAAGTCGCGGAGCGGTATGCCGAGCTATTGAACCGGGTCGAGAAAGAGTGCGGAGTTCGGAATGCGGAATGCGGAGTGGAGGCAACTGCAGGCGGAGTGAGAACAAATCCAGCTCCAACGAAACCAGCGCCCAACTCCGCACTCCCCATTCCGAACTCCGCACTCCAACAGCTACGCCTCGTCTTTCACGCGCCCGACGCTCCCGCCAATTTCCCGATGGTCACCGGGTGGGGCGCTCTCACACTTCTCCCCGATCGTGAGTCGCAGGCGGTGTATCAGAAGTTGCTCAAAGATCTCGAGCAATGGATGATCCACGGTCCCGAAGCGCCGCCGCGGGCGATGGTTTTAATTGACGAACCAACGCCGTTCGAGCCGCGGATTTTCCTCCGCGGCAATCCGAATCGCCTGGGGGACCAGGTGCCGCGACAGTTCGTGAAAGTGCTCGACAAATCGAGCCGGCCATTCTCGCGCGGCAGCGGCCGTTTGGAGCTGGCGCAGGCCATTGCCGATCCGCAGAACCCGCTGACGGCCCGCGTCTTCGTCAATCGCGTGTGGATGCATCATTTCGGAAGCGGGCTCGTGAAAACGCCCGCCGATTTCGGAGTCCGCAGCGATCCCCCGTCGCACCCGGAGCTTCTCGACTCTCTGGCGGCAACATTCGTGAGCAACGGCTGGTCGGTGAAGAAGCTGCATCGGCTGATCATGCTTTCGGCCGTTTATCAGCAGGCGTCGGGGGGCAGGATTCAGGATTCAGGATTCGGGATTCAGGAGAAAACTGATCGTCAGGAATCAGGGGTCAGGGGTCAGGGGACGCGCTCATCGACGCTTGCCTCTTCGTGTCAGTCGCCCGAGCTTCACGACCCCGAAAATCGCTGGCTGTGGCGCTTCCCGCGCCGCCGGCTTGATTTTGAGGGCTTGCGCGATTCGCTGCTGTCCGCCGCCGGCACGCTCGACCGCACGGTGGGAGGGCCGCCCGTCAACCTCCTGGCCGGCTCGAATCGCCGCACGATCTACGGATTCGTCGACCGGCTCGCGTTGCCCGGACTGCTGCGGACGTTCGACTTCCCCAGTCCCGAGTCGACCAGCCCGAAGCGTGATGAAACCACCGTCGCGCCGCAGGCTTTGTACCTGATGAACGGACCGTTCGCGCAGGAATGCGCCAAGGAACTCGCGCTGCGCCTCGACGTCACTGGTGAGACGAACGTTGCCAGGCGCGTCGCGCACATGCACCGGCTGCTGTTCGCCCGCCCGCCGACGGACGACGAACTGCGATTGGCCGCGGAGTTTCTCGGGCTCACAACCGACGGCACAATCGAATCCCTTCGCGCTCTCTCCGTGTTGCCCGAGCAAGCGACGGCGTGGGAGCGCTACGCCCAGGCCCTGCTCCTCACGAACGAATTTGCGTTTGTGGATTGACCGCCGCTCCGTTCAGCGCAGGTGAAACCAGTTGTACTCGCTTTGGCTGGCGGCGACGAATAACGAAATCCGTGCGGCAATGCTGATGATCGCGATTCCGGCGACGACAATTGCCGGACCGATCGTTGGCGCCCAACGGGAGCACAGGAACTCGGCCCCGCGAGCGATGAGGATCAGGAACGGGGCCAGCACGCCGATGATCAATCGCCCCGACACGAAGTACGGATGTTGGCGCGACGGGTACGGGCACGCGCCGAAATCGAACATCGTCGACAGGCACATCAGGAACAGCATCGAGATCCCCACGGCTGCAAGCAGATAAGCGTCTGCTCGGCGCTCGGATGACGAAGCCCGAGAGGCGCCGATCCACCACGAGGCGACGGCGGCCATCAGCAAAATCGGTGAGCCGTACAGAAAAATCCGGTCGATGGCAGCCGGCGTTGGCTGCTCGCGGAACCAAATCGTTTCTCCGCGCCAAAATGTGGGAATCAATTGGCCGAAATAATATATCAACCCATCCAGAGTGAAGAGCGGATGGCTCCAGATTTCTCCAAAAGACTTGCGTGTCCAGCCCAGGAGTGCGATTTTATCGGCGGTTCCGGTCGCGTCTCCGAGCGACAGTTTGTTCCGCAGCAGCCAGGCGCCAATCGGGACGACCGCGGCCGCACCGGTCAGGATCAACTCTGCGACGTGGGCTCGCCATTGTCCGTTCCGCGCCAGGCGCAGTGACTTTTCGACGAACACCGCTCCAAATATCGCCAGCACGGCCACGTTGGAGAGCTTGACGAGAAAGGTCAGCGCTGCGAACAGCCCGCCGCAGATCCCGAGAGCCAGCGCGGGCCGCGTGGCGTCATTCCACGCGAGGAGTGCGTAAAGCGCGGCCAGAAAAAACAGCGGGGAAACGACGTCACTGTTGATCGAGTAAAACACATCCTGCGGAAAGAAGGCCAGCAACGTCACGACACCGAGGCGCAGCAACGTCTGATCGGGGTAAAATCGCCTTACGAAAGCGTAGGCGACGAGCATCAGACCGACATACGGCAGCACATTCAGAAAGCGGACCCAGTAGGCGCCGTTCGCGCCTGTCAGCCCAAATCCCCGCCCGACTTCGTACCAGAGGCCGGCGAGCAGGTAATAGACCGGGGGCGAGAACGCCTCGGCATTTCGGAGAGTGACATGCGTCAGCAGGAGCTGATTCAACCGGGCTTCGCGCATGTCGGGAGGCGCTTGCCACAGCGGCCTGGGTCGGCTCCGCGTGAACTGGTCGCGCCGCATAAGATATTCGGGCGACGCATGAAGCACGATGACAGTGCCCGTCGCCGCATCGAACCGGTCGTTCTTCCGCGTCGGCCAGTTTCCGTTCGCAAACTTGAAGACAAGATCGTAATGCGACGTCTCGTCGACATTGGTGAACAGGGGCAGCGTTGCCGCTCCCAGAAAGAGGCGCAGCGCCGCCATCAGGCATAGCACGCCGACCCACCACGCTTCCCAGGCTCTCGTCGATCGGTGGCTTGAATGCGACATCGGAGAACGCTCGCCGCGCTCGCGGTCCCGCATGAGAAAGCAGAACGCACAACATCGTGACTCGAACGTTCACTCAAAGAACGACGAGTGCACCGACTCGTTGCCAGACGCTCATTTCACAGGCCGCCCGTGCTCCGGTTCTCTTCCTGGTGACAAAAGCCCGAACGGGGAGCACCACTAGTGCATTGTCACAGTTCAATTTTCGGGTGCCACGGCCAGCGACCAACGGGAGTCGGCCGTGCGAACGTTATTGGACGAGGCCCATCAACTCACCATTCACACG
>JAGVKR010000410.1 GCA_020050375.1 Planctomycetales bacterium | reverse complement strand
CCGCACGCCGATCTCCACGAGCCGTTCTTCCATCACGAGCGGCACCCAGTCGTGAAACTGAATCTGGCCGTAGGCCTCGAACGCCGCGCGGGAGACGTCGGTCGCGACGCTGTCGATGCTGTACTCCCGCCGCGCTGGCAGGTTGTAATCCATCAGCCACTGATCGCCGCTCGTGCCGTTGGAGTGCAAACCGACGTAACCTTCAGGAGCGTTCAGCAGGCCCCCGAGCTTCGTGCAGACGACAGCGAAGTAATCGGCCGACAGCGGCTTCGCGCCGACATAGTGCATCGAGTAGTTCGTGAGGGTCGCCAGCGGCCGTCCGTCACGGGTCTGGACGGCGACGACCGGAACCTCGGGGTCGACCGGCCCGGTCTGCCGCAGCGCCTTCGGGTTGTTGAAGCCCGGGTGCATCTGCGCCAGGTCGTTCTTCTTGCCGCTGAAACGATTGGTGGGGGCCGCGCCCGGCCGCATCAGCCAGCGGCGACTGCCGACGTTTTTCTCGTCGCGCCCGACGCCAAACCCGATCCGCGCGGGGACGAGCCGCTTTTGCGCGGCGACGATCGTCTCGGCAATCTTGCCCGGCAGGAACCGGCTGTAATCGGGATCGGGGTCGTTTCCGAAGCAGCCGAACACCGACGGCGCTGTGTGCGTGTGCGTCGCCGCGATCAGCATGCGGTTGGTCGGGATTCCGGTTTCTTTGTGCGCCATCTGCTTCGCTTCGTCCAGAAGGCTCCGCGGCATCATGCAACTGTCGACAATCACGATCGCGATCTGAACCGTGCCATCGTCGAGCACGAGGCCCCGCGCATGGAGCCGATCCTGCAGCTCGCTCGCGAAGGCCTCCGCCATGTTCCCGTTGACGATCACAGGAAACTTGAGGGGCGAAATATCGATCGCCGCAGCACCGGCGCGAAGTTGCTTCGGCGCGTCGGCAGCGAATGTCGATCGAACGCTGCCGCAGAACGAGAACCATATCACCGTCGCGAAGAGGGCCAGCACACACCGATGCCGCGGCGTTGGAAAGCCGGATCGCCGCACGCCTTGTCGCCACAGATCTGGAGTCATGGTTGCCGTTGCCGCTGGTTTGATGCGATCGTGAATCGTATGGCGTCATCATAATGCCAATGCCCCAGGCGAGACCACCACAGGCACTCCCCCCTTTAGGAAGGGGGGGCAGGGGGGGTCGCGCGGCAGATGATCGACGCTCAACGCCTCTGCGAACTCTCCCCCCCTCAAGTCCCGGTCTGGTTGACTGACAAGCGAAGAAGCCTTATTCATTTCTTTCAGACGTGCTTCCGTGCCATTCCGCCGAATCCATGTCGGCCAATCCAACACCAGGAATCCAGATCATGATGAGTCGCTCGCTTGCCGTGGTTTTCGCAGTTGCCTTCGGCGTTTCTCTTCCGGCAGTCGCGGCGGAAAAAGCCAAGCCGGTGCGGATGGGCTGCGGGGTGATGACGTTCGACACGGTTCCCGGCTGGGGGCTCGGGGAGGACGGGAAATCGCAGATCGGGCCGACGCACGGCGGTGTCGTGGTCGACAAGGCGGGCAACATCTACACGAGCGCGGACAACGGCGTTCACGTCTTTTCACCCGACGGCAAAATCATTCGCCGTTTTCTGGGCGACAAATACTCGAAGATCCACGACATCGAGATCCGCGACGAAGCGGACGGCGAATTCATCTACGGCGCCCGCAATGCGAACGCCGAAGGGATCAAGTTCAACGCCGAAACCGGGAACATTGTCTTGAAGCTGGGGTTTCCTGAAGAATCGGGACTGAAGCTCGAGAAATTCAATCCGACGGCGATCACCGTTGCTCCGAATGGCGACATCTTTCTGGCCGACGGCTACGCCAGCGACCGCATTTTCAAGTTCGACAAGACGGGGAAATTTCTTCTGTACTTCGGGTCCAAAGGAAACGGACTCAAGGAGTTCAACACCGCGCACGGAATGACCCTCGACACGCGCTACGATCCGCCGCGACTCCTGGTCTGCGACCGCAACCACACACCGGAGGGACTCAAAACCCCCAGGGGGCGCCTGCTCCATTACAGTCTCGACGGGGAGTACATCGATGAAGTGGTGACGGGCCTGGGGATGCCGACCTCGGCGGCCGTCCAGGGGGATTACGTTTCGGTCCCCGACCTGCACGGACGGCTCGTCATTCTCGACAAGAACAACACGATCATGGCCGTCCTCGGCCACAACCCCGACCCGGCCAAGCGGGTGAATTACAACATCCCGCAGGATCAGTGGATCGAAGGGATCTTCAGCGGCACCCACGGCTCGAACTGGGACAAGGACGGCAACCTCTATGTGCAGGACTGGAACGTCTCGGGCCGGATCATGAAGCTCGTGCGCGTGAAGTGAGAGAGCTTCGCCCTGCACTCGAACGCATCTTGCTGGCGCTGGGGAGCGCGGTACAATTCGAGTGCGGACTGAATTCGATTTCGGGGAGCAGCGGCATGAACTCGCAAATTGTCGACCGCGGCGACGGGCCGAAGATTGCCGGAACGCGGATCACGATTTACACGATATTCGAGTACCTGCAAGCAGGTTGGGATCGAGCGTCGATTGCCATCTGGCTGGGAATCGGAACCGCAGCAGTCGAAGCAGCGGAACGGTATATCGACGAGCACCGCGATGAAGTGACTCTGGAGTTTCAGAAGATCATGGAGCGGACCGATCGCGGCAACCCGCCCGAGTTGCAGGCGAAGCTCGACGCAACGCACGAACGATTCATGGAAAAAGTTCGCGTGATGCGATCAGCAAATGCCAATTCCGCGAATGGGGCTGACCATGAGGGGAGTTCTCGCGGACAATAACGTAGAAGGCGTCCTGCGGACACTGGTCGCGTACTTTCGTCACAGCGAGTGGCATGATTTCTGGCAACAGTTGAACCTGCATGTTGCCACTTTCGAAGAAGTTGGATTGCCGCGAGACGCGAGTGATCGGGACGTTTGGCTTGCTTGCCAGAAGAACGAGCTGGTGCTCATTACGGCCAATCGGAATGCCGACGCGCCGGATTCGCTGGAGTTCGTTCTGCGATCGATGAACCTGCAAGAATCGCTGCCGGTGCTGACATTCGCTGACTCGAAACGAGTCCGCGATGACCGCGCTTATCTGGAATTGGTCGGCATCCGCCTGCTCGAGCGATTGGCTGAAATCGACCTTTACCGCGGGTCAGGGCGTATCTATTTGCCCTGAGCTTGACGAACTACCTGAAGCGAAGTCGCGCCGTCCTCATCCGTTGCTCGCGCGGGTGATTCGCAATGGAGTCAGTTCCATGCCTTTGATTTTTCTTTTGATACTTTGCCTGGCCCTCGCCTGCATCGCCGGCTGGATTTACGGGGAGGCGATCACCATCGCCAAAGCGCACTGAGGACCTGTATGCGCTGAGGAAAAGTGACCAAGCGAGTCTTGCCGCGAATTCACTGCCGGACAAAGAGAGTGCAACGCCCGAAACGGCGAGTTGCAACCTCCGCGACTCGATATTTCCAAAATGAGTTTCCTAAAGTGCCACTTTAGGAAACTCAAACATCAAATCAGTGGCAGACCGGCTACGGCGCGTTCTCGGTCAGTCAGTCCCAAGTCGAATCCCCAGCCCCGGCAGGGGCGCCCGAACACGAGAACAACCAAAGACAACATGACTAGGCCAAGCCAGCGCTTTTGCGGAGCATGTCGTCGCGCGGCCGCTTGACTTCATAAGTGTATAAATGTATACTTATCTCAACAGCCGACGGCTTTGGCGGTCGCGGTGCATAAGGACACTCACAATGGAGAACACTGCCGGATAACAATCACTCTCCCGTAAAATAGGCAAGCTGAGAAGACTGGTACGCAACATCCACGTTGCATTGCGTTGCAAAGTGGATTTTTCCCGGGGTTTTTCAGGGTTCGCTCGCAACGGTTCGGCGCCGAAACGCGCTGAACCGGTCCTAATCTGGAACTTGATTGCGTCAAACGACGCCGTTGTTGCGTTGGTTCGTGTCCTTTTCGCGCGCGTTTCGCGCCGCGACAGGGGACGGGAACCAGGAATCAGAACGACCGAGTTCAGACGATCAGGAATACAAAGTCCGTTTAGCCGCGAGGCGCAGCCGAGTGCCGGGTGAACACGCTTTCGACGGTGATCGAGCCAACGGTCGGCTGCGCCTCGCGACTAAACGTCGATCGCTGGTTTTCCCCGACCCCTGAATCCCGAATCCCGAATCCTGAATCCTTCTTCTTCACCATCCGCCGATCACGCCGAGAGGACCCGTCGAGCACAGGTACATGGCCCGAGGCACTGTGGCCTCCAACAAGGTTTGCCACGAAGGGAGCGGCGCCGGAGCCTTCGACGAGCCAAGAAGCGCGTCGAGCAGGGCCGGGGGGTGTTCGTAGGTGACGATGCGGGCTTCGGAAAGACCGGTCTTCGCTTTGAGTGCCTCGAGGGCGTCTTCTTCGAAACCGATTTCGTCGATCAGGCCGTTGGCCTTGGCGTCTTTAGCGGTGTATATCTGGCCGGTCGCCAGAGCGCGGACCTGGTCGAGGTTGAGATTGCTGCGATTGTCGTCGATCACTTCCAGAAACTGCTCGAACGACTGATTCATGATGTTCTCCCACAGGGCCTTCTCGCGCTCCGAAAGATCGCGGAACGGGCTGAGGGCGTCCTTGAATTCTCCAGTCTTGAGCGGGACGGAACGCACGCCGATTTTTTCCGCCAGCCCGGCGATTTCGTAGTGCGGAATGATCACGCCGATCGAACCGGTCCAGGTGGTCGGCTCGGCGAAGATTTTGGCCTGTTCCCCCGCCCCCATCGAAACGTAGACGCCCCCCGAGGCGGCCATGCTCCCCATCGAGACGTAAACCGGTTTCTTTTCGCTCAACTTTTTGAGCTGGTGGTAGATTTGATGGCTGTCGGTGACGAGCCCGCCGGGGCTGTTGACTGCCAGCAGAACCCCTTTGATCTCATCGTCGTCGCGCGCCTTTTCGATCATCTTGAGGACGCGACTCGTGAACGGGGGCATGATCGTTCCCGAAACGCGGATGATCGCCAGCTTGTCGCTTGAGAGGCGATCTCCCGAATGGAATTTCTCGCTCGGTCCCTCGGCCGCGGCGAAGTATTCGTGATACGCCGCATACATGCCGAAGTTGGCGAGCAGCGACGTCATCAGCAGCGACACGATGAACCACGACTTCAGCCGGGAAAAGATCCCGCGGGACGGGGGTGGCGGTGGAGGATAGTAAGCCGGGTAGGGGGGTCGGACGGGGTCCCCTCCGCCGGGCGACGAAGAAGAAACCGGGTACGTTTGATTCGGGTCGTGGCTCATGGGGGAGTGTTCCTTCCTAGATAAGATCCGCAAGCAATTCCTGCGACCTGGGAAGATCGCGAGAATGGGTTATTTGGTGTGACCTTGCCGGTTGTATTGCCTGTGCACGTCGTGCCACAGAAATCCCAGGCAAACGCGCTACAGTCGTCAAAACCCGACCTCCCCGACACCCGATAGTTAAAAGGTGTCTCGGTCCGGTCATCCTGATTGAACCGGCAGCGCAAATCAAGTCGCCTGGAGGGGGACGTAGGGAAATGAACGCACAACTGCGGCGGGCCGCCAAGGCGTGCCTGTTTTCCACAATGACGGGGCTGCTTCTCACATCCGACGGGCTCGTGCTGGCCGATGTGCCCGGCCGCATCCGTCACGCCGATGCGGAAGAGACCACCGTCAGCGAGCCCTCTCCGCTGGCGACGCTTGGCGAAGCTCGACCCAT
>JAGVKR010000586.1 GCA_020050375.1 Planctomycetales bacterium | reverse complement strand
TCTTCCCTCGAAGGGATCAGCGCCTCGCGAGTGGCGCAGATGCTGCCGCTCTTGCCTCCGGTGCTCGACTCGGCTGAAGCCGCACCCGGCAAGCCCGTCCGCATTCAGGTGCCCGGCGCGGGGAACGATCCGGCGGTTGCTTACTGGGTCCTGCTTCCGCCCGAGTATCACCCCGATCATCAATGCCCGCTGCTGATGGCACTCCACAGCGAGAAGCGTCCGCCAGAGCAGGAGTTGACGTTCTGGTGCGGGTCCGAGGCGAAACTCGGCCCGGCGCAGCGCCACGGCTACATCGTGATCGTCCCCGAGTACGCCTCGAAGTCGGGGCAGACGGAATACGACTACAACCCGAATGCGCACCGCGTCGTGCTCGATTCGATTCGCGATGCGCGGCGCCGCTTCAACGTCGATTCCGACCGGGTCTTTCTGGCGGGGCACGACATGGGGGGAGACGCGGCGTTCGACATCGGCTTTTCGCATCCGGACTTGTTCGCGGGAGTGATCCCCATCTGCGGGGTCAGCGATCGGCACTGCGAATACTACTGGGACAACGCGCGCAATCTGCCCCTCTATGTGATCTCGGGCGAATTCGATCGCAATACCGTCAACAAGAACGCCAAAGAGCTGATGCGGATGATGCTGCGGGGCTTCAATGTGATTTATGTCGAGTATGTCGCGGCCGGCCCCGATAGCTTCTATTCCGAGATCCACAAGCTGTTCGACTGGATGTCGCGGCTGCGGCGGAGCCCGTTGTCCAAAGACATCAAAGTCAAAACGCTTCGTGAATGCGACACCCATTTCGGCTGGTACAAGTTTGAGGGTCTGCCGAAGACTGTTGTCGAGATCGACTGGGATGGGCCCAAACGCGGCCCCGTTCACCCGATGACGGTCGAAGCGACGATCAACGAGGCCAACACGGTCGTGATTGCCAAGTCGGGGGCCGCGAAGCACCGCATCTGGCTCACGCCGCAGTTCGGGCTGATCGACTTCGACAAGCGCCTCGGCGTGCGGATCAACGGCACGCAACGGTTCAACGACTTCATCAAGCCCGACACCGAGGCGATGCTCGAATATTTCCGCTATCACGGAGACCGGCAACAGTTGTTCTGGGCCGTGCTCGAGTTTTCGAGCGGCCGCTGAGCGGGCGATCGCTCCTTGCCGTCCGTAGCGTCGGCTTCAGCCGACACGATCCCGAGTCCCTGATTGATCGACGTTCACAGAATTCGTAACACTTCGGTCGGCTGAAGTGTTATTGATTTTTGACTTTTCCAATTTTCGAATGCAACGAGTGATTCATGCCTGACGTTCGCCGCTCCGTTTTCGCCCTCGCCGCCTGTGCGGCGTTGATCTTCTGTGCCGCAGTGGCGCGAGCGGATGAATTCCCGGCTGAGCTTGTCCGTTTCCGCCCCTACGAGAAAAACCCCGTGTTCACTGCGGCAGGGCCGGGGAATTGGGACGTCAAAATCCGCGAACGGGGCTGGATTCTCCGCGAGGGGGACGCCTGGCGGATGTGGTACACCGGCTACGACGGAACCCCCGAGGGGACGCGGCTCCTGGGCTACGCCACATCGCGCGATGGTTTCGCATGGTCGCGCGCCGCGCAAAACCCGGTCTATCGCGAGGGCTGGGTCGAAGACGTGCAGGTGATCCGACACGGCGATACCTATCTGATGTTCGCTGAAGGGAAAGACGATCAGGCACAGCTACTCTCGTCGCGCGACGGCCTCACGTGGAAGCGCGAGGGAATTCTCGACGTGCGGACGCGCGACGGCAAACCGATCGAGCCTGGTCCCTACGGGACGCCGGCCGTCTGGTTCGACGACGGCGTGTGGAACCTGTTTTACGAGCGCCGCGACCTCGGCGTGTGGCTGGCCCGCTCGCCCGATTTGCGGGTCTGGACCAACGTGCAGGACGAGCCAGTCCTGCAGATCGGTCCGGAGCCTTACGATCGCCTGATGATCGCCATGAATCAGATCGTCAAGTTCGACGGGCGCTATTACGCTTACTATCACGGCAGTGGAACGCCCGAGAAGCCGCGGCTGTGGACCACGAACATCGCCGTCTCGACCGACCTCGTCCACTGGAAGAAATATCCCGGCAATCCGCTGCTCCCCGAGCGCGACAACAAATCGAGCGGGATCGTCGTCTTCGACGGCAGGCAGTACCGGCTGTACACGATGCACGACAAGGTGGACGTGCATCTGCCATGATGGGCGTGGAAAAGTTTGTAGTGTGGACTTCAGTCCACACGAAATGTCGGATCGTGTTGGCTGAAGCCAACACACCTCGAACTTGATGATCGCAGTGCCGGAATCAGTCACGCGCCTTCACGGGCGCCGGCTACGCATTTACTTTTGCGGGAAGAACGGAAACAACTTCCGCAGCTCGTCTTTGGTTGGTTGCCGGCCGTATTCGCAGATCTCGAACGCCTCGGCGCTGCTGACCTTCGCTGCCGCCTCGGTGCCGTACCATTCGACCAGCTTCTCGCGATATTGCTGAGCCAATGCCCGGTTGCGATCACCAAAGGCCTTGCGGACCTGCCGGCGGCGGTCGGCCTGTTTCGCGGGTTCCGTGGGAATCAGCTCGGCCGAACCGAGTGCGCCTCCCTCGTAAAACTGCGATTCAAGCGTGTCGAGCGCATCGAGTTTCTTTTCGAGGACGCCGTCGATCGCGACCACGATATCCGGCTGAAACGGATTCGGCTTCTGAAACCGATCGGGATAAAACAGGAAGACCGGGTTCTGCTTGAGCGGCGCGACATCCGGGCAGAAGAACGGGACCTGGACCATGAACGCCGCATCCTGCACGAGAACTCCCGTGTAGCGATGGTCGGGATGGTAGTCGTTTGGACGATGGCTCATGACGATATCGGCATTCCATTCGCGGATCAGCCGCGTGATCGTCCGCCGGTTTTCGAGCGTTGGGAGCAGTTCGCCGTCGTGGATGTCGAGGACTTCGGTGGCGATCCCCAGCACCTCGGCCGACTGGCGCACCTCGGCGTCGCGGCGCCGCGCGAGTGGTCC
>JAGVKR010000130.1 GCA_020050375.1 Planctomycetales bacterium | reverse complement strand
GTCGAATCGATCCGGAGCGGTGGCCGATCGACAGGACTCGCGAGCGTGGCCCCGCGGCCGGCGACGGGGCCACGCTCGCGATTTGATTCCGGTTCTGCTTTCACTCGAGCGAATGTGTTACATGCCACCACCCGTGAATTCCGGCGCCGCTTTGACCCCGGCACCCGCGCCTCTCTGAATCGGCCCTCTTCGTACGGGAATGGATTTTCCAATCGGTGCGGCTTTTGTGCGAGGCGCTGCCGGCGCACTTCGAAGTCGACATGGACTTCAACGGCTTCGGCGTCGACACGGCCCATTGCACGCGGCTGCTCAAGGAGCTCGAGCAGTTCCCGCAAGTCGTCATGTTCGAGAGCCCGATCCCGCACAACGACGTGGCCGGCTACAAGTATCTGCGGCAGCACACGCACGTCCCCCTCTCGATGCACACGCCGGCCAGCTACACCGCCACGCTCTCGAGCGACACGCCGATCGAGCTGGCGATCCGCGAAGAGATGGTCGACGGCTTCGTCCTCTGCGGCGGCGCAACCCGCATCCAGCGCGAGGCGCACGTCTGCCAGGTCCACAACCGCTCATTCTTTTTGCAAATCGTGGGGACGAAGATCGCGGCGACGTTTGCGCTTCAACTGGGAGCCGTGCTGGAGAACGCCCGCTGGCCGTCAGTGAATTGCCACCAGCTTTTTGAACGCGATTGCGTCAAAACGGCGTTGCCCGTGTCGAACGGGCTGTGTGCCATCCCCGAAGGGCCGGGGCTGGGGATCGAGCTGGACGAAGCGGCGATCGAGAAATTTCGGGTGAAGCCGAAACCCAAGCCGTTCCCGTCTCCGGACCAGTTGCTCGCAATCCGCTGGCCCGGAGGGACGACGACGTTCTACAACCACGCCGCGCAGTACTGGGCCGACTGGCTGGGGAGCAAGCTCCCCTTCTTCCCGCGCGGCGTCCATTTGGAGCACATCCCCAACGACGGCAGCAAAGCGTGGCGCGAACTGCTCGAGCGGGTGCAGAAGGGGGCGGTTCACAGCAGCGAGCCGCCGTTTTGAGGAACGAGGCCACCGTCGTTCGTAGCACGGGCTGTTAGCCCGTGTGTGCTTGTGGCCGACAGGATTACGACCAAATACAGACCCATCCGTCGTGGGCCGGTCTCGCAGTCCGAGCGTGACATGCGCAACGTACCGGCGTTTTCGAGAGAAACGTGGTGCTTGAAATGCGGCGGAATTTGTTCGCAGTCTCGCGCCGGATCGACCCCCACCCCCTCGCGGGGCGGGTGAAGAAGATTCGGCACGCACCACGTGATCTGCCGATACTGGCACCCCACGGCGCGCAGAACGAATGAATCTGATTCACCCACCAGATGAACTGGTGGGGGTCTGTTTCGATCGATATTGTTCGTCTAGCCAACCAATCCGACAGGTTGGCCCCGACGAGTGACAGCCGTTTCAACTGTTTCAGCTCGGCAAGGTTCTTCGCCAGGAGGTCGGTGATCGTGGGGCAGTTGAGCGACAGGTCAACGAGCGCCGGCAGCGCTTGCAGGTGGACCAGCCCCGGCCCACGGATCGGGTTGTCGTCGAGCACGAGGCGCCGCAACTCGGGCAGTTTCGAGAATTTTTCGAGATTTTCGTCGCTCAGGCTCGTTCCGACAATCGACACCTCTTCCAGCCGGTCGAAATTGGCAAACCGCAATTCGGAGAGTGCGGAGACGATTCCATCAAGCGGCTTATTCGCGGCCTTCACGCAAAGTGTCGGCCGGTCAACGGACGAAAGGCTTTGGATCGACCGGGATGGCTCCGGTTCGCTGTAGTTCGGCATACCACTGTTGATCCAGAGCGCCGACCACACGCACGTTGGCGAACTTGCCGTGGGAATAGCCAAGCTTGAGGCAAGTCATCTGGCCGGTCTGCAGGAATTCAGGGGCGATTGTGCCTGAGCTCAGAACCTCGCCATTGAAGGCAAGTGAAACTTCGCGTCTCTCGACCACTGCGTTCACACGATACGTCTTCGTTGGAACGAGCGGCCCGACGCGTGTAAACCCAAGTTTCTGGCCATCGGGTCGATCGACGCTCCCGGTTTTTACTGCGTAATGAAAGCCGACGTGTTCTTCTCCAACCCCAAGGCCCGCCACGCAGACCGAGTATCCTTCGCGCCAATCGACCAGATCAGCGAAAAGGATCGCATCGAGGTCGTATTTGCCTTGCGCGTCGTAATGAATCTCCCGATGGAGTCCAGAAAAAAGTGCCCGATGATACAGCCGGGTGTCGGAAGCGTTCTTCGAGGCGAGCTTTTTGCTCTTCAGCCAGCCATCTTCGATCGACCATTCGGATTGCGGCTCGCGGACGATCCAGTCGTGAAGCTGCCTTGGCTCCGAAAAATCGTAGAAGAATTCGACCAGGCCGCTGGAATGAACCGTCACCTTCCCCTGGAACGCCATCTGAAGCGTGGCCTGCATTTCCTTGACCGAATCGCGGCTTAGCACGCCGGGTTTTCCGGGCGTGCTCGGTTGAAACGTGGTTGTGACAGCTGTCGGTTTCGCCTCCACCTCCACCAGCGTCTGCCCCAGCCGCCTCACAGTGAGCTTGTTGTCCTTTACGCGGAACTGGTCGCTACCGCCGCGGAGGGTGACGTCGTAGTCGCCGTTCCGAACGGAAACAGTCCAGTGGTTCGACTTGTCCAGCACGGCCACGTCTGCGCCGGCGGAGCGAAGGACGATTTCCACCTCGTCGGTGACGGCCTCCGGCTGCGTGATCGTGACGGTTCCCTCCTTCGTCGTGATCGTGATCACGCTCGCCAGGAGCAACACGCTCG
>JAGVKR010000294.1 GCA_020050375.1 Planctomycetales bacterium | reverse complement strand
CGATGACCGAAAAAATCGTCGAAGCCCGCCCCGACCTCGTCCTGTTGGCATTCGGCATGAATGATTCCTCCGGCCGGCCCGCCGCCGAGTACAAGTCCAACATTGAAAACACGATGGCGACAATTCGCGAAAAGTTGCCGGAGGTCGAGTTCATCCTCATCGCCCCCATGCTCGGCAATCGCGATTGGATCACCCTGAAACCGGAGCTCTTCCCGCAGTATCGCGATGCCCTGGCGAGCCTCAGTCGAGCCGGTGTCGCCCTGGCCGACCTGACATCGGTCTGGACGGAGCTCCTCGAACGGAAGCAGGACTGGGACCTCACCGGCAACGGGGTCAATCATCCCAACGATTTCGGGCATCGCGTCTACGCGCAGGTCCTCGCAACATTGCTCGTTCCCGAGTCCCAGGAATTGCTGGCGGGCGTCCCCTCCGCCTCCCCGGAGCCCCCGACGACGTTCGACTCCGGACCGCTCAAGTTCACCGAAACGCGCTTGCTGCACGGCTACACCTACGCCTATGGAATCGCCGCGCACGATCTCGATGGAGACGGCGACCTCGATCTGACCAGCTCCGACGCCGAGCCGAACAGCAATCTGTATCTGCTGGTCAATGACGGCAAGGGGGGCTTCAAGCATTCCTTCATCCAGAAACATTCGGCCGACGAGGACGACCCGATCCGCCTGGAGCGGCACGCGATCGGCGACATCAACCGCGACGGCTTCCCCGACGTCGTCATCGTCGACAACCTCAAGTGGGACGTCCGGTGGTTCGAGAACCCCGGCAAAGCGGCGCTCACCCAGCCGTGGAAGAAGCACCGCGTCTGTGCCCCCAAGGAGCTCCCCGGCTCGTATGACGTGGCCCTCGCCGACCTCGACGGCGACGGCGATCTGGATGTCGCCGCGTCGAGCTGGCGATTCGGGAACCGCTTCGACTGGTTCGAAAATGTCGGCAGCCCCGGGAATGGAAGCCAATGGGTCAGGCATCAGGTGGAAGACATGATCGGCGAAACGCGCACGATCGAAATCGTCGACTTCAATCGCGACGGCAAGCCCGACCTGCTCGGCAGCTCGCGCACCGGGCCCCTCGTCGTCTGGTACGAAAACTCGGGCAAGCCGGCGACCGAGACGTGGAAGAAACACGTGATCGACACGAAGACTCTCTTCCCCGCGCATGGGCACGCCGTCGATATGGACGGTGACGGCGATCGCGACGTGGTGATGGCGTTCGGGATCGCCGCCGGCGTCGGCGTCGATTCGCCCGATTCGCACCAGATCGCCTGGTACGAGAACGTCGGCAAGCCGGGCCTGGGAACCGAATGGAAAAAGCACCCGATCGCGTCCGGGTTCGCGCACGGCTTCGAGGCGGTCGCCGGAGACCTCGATGGCGACGGCGATCTGGACGTGGTCGGCACCGGCTGGACCCCGCAAGGCCAGATCGCCTGGTTCGAAAACACGGGGGATCCCAAATCGGGCTGGAAGAAGCACCTGCTCAAGTCAAAATGGTCGAACGCCGTGACCGTCATCCTCGCCGATCTCGATAAAGACGGCCGGCTCGACATCGCCGCCTGCGCCGAGCGGGGAGCCAACGAGCTTCGCTGGTGGCGCAACGTCGGACCGGCGAAGAAATGAGCGACTGCTTTGTGAGAATCGCCTCCGAAACAATCAAACCCACAATGAGACGCGAAGAGACAAGTGGAGCGGATTGGTTGCGCGACAACATCGTCCGAACACTCGCTGGTCTGTCGTTTAAGTCGTGCTCGAAAGAGGAATCCTGACAATGACTGCTCGTTATCCCCGTTGCATCATGGCCTCCTGCGTCGTTCCCTGGAGCGACGAATACGAGTTCATGGAAGATCTGTTCCGACATGAGACTCGAACTCTGTTGAAAGAGGGAACGCAGCACCTCTACATTTTCGGGACGGCGGGGGAAGGTTACGCCGTGACGAATCCGCAATTCTTCGAGATTGCGAAAGTTTTTGCCGAAGAGATGCGGCAAGCCGGGGCCGAGCCGATGGTGGGGGCCATCAACCTGTCGCTGGGGACGATCATCGAGCGGATCGAGATGGCTCGCGATCTGGGGGTGCGGCGCTTCCAGATTTCGCTCCCCGGCTGGGGGGCCCTGACAGAATCCGAGATGCTGCTGTTCTTTCGGGAAACGTGTGGAAGATTCGCCGACTGCCAGTTCCTGCACTACAACCTGCTTCGCACGAAGCGTCTCGTGACTCCAGCCGAATATGCGCGCCTTGCCGAAGAATACCCCAATCTGGTGGCGACAAAGAACAGCACCGACTCGATGGAGCGGATTCACGGCCTCCTCACGCAGGCGCCGCAATTGAGGCATTTTCTCACCGAAACCGGTTTCATCTACGGCAGCCTGGTCGGCGAGTGCGGCCTGTTGATCTCGCTCGCGTCCACCAATTGGAAGGCAGGCCAGGCGTTTTTCGAGGCGGGCGGGCGCCGCGATGCCGAAACTCTCGTCGGCTGCCAGCGCGAGTTGGACGCCATGCTGCACATGCTGCTCAAGGAAGCCGGCCCGGGGGAGCACATCGACGGCACGTACGACAAAATGCTGTGGCGGCTGCACGACCGCCGCTTTCCGCTGCGGTTGCTCCCTCCGTATTGTGGCGCCGAAGAGGCCGGTTTCGACCGGTTCGAAGCCGCGCTGCGCGAGAAGCTTCCGCGATGGGCGCCGTAAATCGCACGCGGCGATGAGTGCAAAATTTTGTAGTGTGGACTTCAGTCCACACGAACTGTCTTAACGTGTGTGGCCGATTCTTGGACTCGGCACCCGATAACAGCTTGCTCGGGAGTTCAACAATGTCGACTGAATCAATTCCCGCCATCGACGTTCACGCCCACTACGGCCGTTACATCCGCAGCGGGATGGACGACGTCACTGCCGACTTCATGACGGGGGACGCATCGGTCGTCGTCCAGCGGGCCGCGCAGGCGAACATCCGCCTGACGATCGTCTCGCCCCTCGAAGCACTCCTCCCCCGTTTCGGCGGCGATCCCGTGAACGGCAACATCCATGCCGCAAAGATCGTGGCGGAAACCGAGGGCCTGCTGCAATACGTCGTGATCGACCCGCTGAATCCGGCCACCTACGAGCAGGCGGCCGACATGCTGAAGTTGCCGAAATGCGTCGGGATCAAGATCCACCCTGAAGAGCATGGCTATCCGATCGTCGAGCATGGCCGAAAAATCTTCGAGTTCGCGGCGAAGCATCGGGCGATCGTCCTCACGCATAGCAGCGAGCAGAACAGCCAGGCGAGCGACTTTGTGCCGCTGGTCAACGACTTTCCGGAAGTCCGGTTGATTCTCGCGCACATCGGCTGCGGCTGGGACGGAGATCTGACGCACCAGGTCCGCGCAATCCGAGAGAGCCGGCACGGAAACATGTTCGCCGACACGTCGAGTGCCCGCTCGGTGACCCCCAAACTCATCGAATGGGCCGTGAAGGAAATCGGCGCCGAGCGTGTCCTCTTTGGCACCGACACGCCGCTATATCATGTGTCGATGCAGCGGATCCGTATCGACCATGCGGACCTCACCGATCGCGAAAAGCGGATGATCCTGCGCGACAACGCTCTCAAGCTGTTTGGTTTGCCGGACGCGGCGCTCGCCTGATCGCCGGCGTTTTCATGAAAGGAATTCCATGTTCCACGCGATCGGGACGTTCTCCCGCCATTCGATCCTCGTGCCGGCTCTCGCATTGCTGGGAAGTGTTTTTGTCGAAGCCGGCCTCCTGCGCGCCGACGAGAAGAGGCCCCTCCCACCGATCAGCGTTCTCCAGACGACCGGCGGCATCCCGTTCGCCGTTATGGGGGCCAAGCCCGCGGCTCCCGCGCCGACGCTGTTTGTGTTTGGCTCCGACATGAACGGGAGCCTGATGAATGCGGACGGCAACAAAATCGGGCATCTCCTCGCTCCGCACGGATACCTGTCGGTCTCACTCGATCTTCCCTGTCACGGCGGCGACGTTCGTCCCGGCGAGCGGGCGAGCGACCTGCGAGGCTGGAAGACGCGGATCGAGCAGGGAGAGAACATCGCCGCGGTCTTCGCAAAAAAGGTGTCGCAGGTGCTCGACTTCCTGATCGCCGAGAAGTACACCGACCCGACGCAAGTGACGGTCGTCGGCACGTCGCGCGGGGGATTCGCCGCCCTGCACTGCGCCGCGGCCGAGCCCCGTTTCAAGCAAGTGATCGCCTTCGCTCCGGTGACGCATCTCCCGGCGCTAACCGAGTTCGCCGGTGCGGAGAAAAACGAGGCGGTTCTCGCGCTGAGCCCGATCCATGTCGCTGACAAGCTGGTCGGCCGGCCGCTGTGGATCATCATCGGCAATCAGGATCTCCGCGTCAGCACCGACGACTGCCTGGCGCTCGCCCGCGAGGTGATCAAACTGTCGGTCGGGAAACTCGATCCCATTCCCGTCGAGATGCGTCTGGTCGGAACAATCGGCCATCGCCTCCACGCCTCGCCGACTCCCGCGTATGGTCAAATTTGTGCGCCGCACGACGAAGCCGCCGCATGGCTACTGGCTCAGCGGCTGAAGAATAACTGATGGCACGCCATCTGATAGAAGCTGGTTCCCGATTTGTCATCGTCAGTGGAAGAGCGCCACGTGAAGCGACGGCTGGTTTCCGTACTTCAATGGTGACGCACGGCATGGTTTGGTCAGGTTTGATGAAGTAACACCGGGTGCCGGGGTCTAAGCGGCGCTGAAAATCACGGGTCGTAGCGTACTGTCCGATCAAGGGAGCGAAGGCACGACCGGAACAAAATCGCGAGCGTGGCCCCGTTGCCCGACACGGGGCCACGCTCGGAGGACTTGTCTGGCGACCGCCGTTTCGGAGCGGTCGTGCGGCCGGCTATTCCCGCCACGCGTGAATTTCCCGCTTTGACCCCGGCACCCGCCAGTCGTCGCTGAAAAAGCGTGAGGCACGCCCCTTCAATGGTCCCGATCCCGGAAAACACTTGCGTCCCCGGCTCAATCAAACCTATCTTGCAGTACTGGCGGATTTGTTCGACCTTCGTGAATAGTTGATTGGCCTGAGGCGTTTCCCGATGCTGCGATTTTTTTCCGAGCGGAGCGGGTCGAACGGCCGAATCAGCCGCAGCGAGTTTCTGCGAATCGCCGGCGCGGGGGCGCTTGCCGGAAGTCTCAACCCTTCTGCCGCTCGCGCTGAGCAACCGAACGGCGATTCGGTTCTCATCAATGGCGTCCGCCGCGCAAAATCGGTGATCGTCGTCTTCGCCAGCGGCGGCCAGAGCCAGCTCGATCTGTGGGACCCCAAGCCCGACGCCCCGCGCGAAATCCGCGGCGAGTTCAACCACATCGCAACCTCCGTGCCCGGCACGATTGTCGGTGAGCACATTCCCCGGCTCGCGGCCCTCGCCGACAAGTACACGCTGATCCGCACGATGTCGCACCTCGACCTCGACCACGGATCGGCGGTCTACCTCTCGCTGACGGGGCAGTACCACGCGCGGATCACCTCCAATCCGACGCCCCGGCCGACCGATCTCCCGTCGTTGCTGTCGGTCTATCGGCGCGTCCGCCCCGGCGCGGGGACGATCGACCCGGCCGTCCAGATCAATGGTCCGGCGATCGTCGCCCCGCAAGACATCGCCCCCGGCCAGTTCGGCGGGCTGCTGGGACGCGACTACGATCCGCTGTTCGTTGGCAACGTGAACACCGAGACGGTCGCGGTGCCGGGGCTGGTGCCGCAACCCGATCTGCCCGCCGTCCGCATCCGCCAGCGCGAAAGCCTGCTCGCGGCGATCGACCGCTACACAGCCAACGCGGGGGCCGACATGCGAATGGTCGACGTGCAGGGGCAGTACCTGCGCGCCTTCCAGCTTCTGGACGATCCGCAGACGCGGCGGGCCTTCGATCTTTCGACCGAGCCCGAGCCGGTCCGCCAGCGCTACGGACGTCACCGCGCCGGCCAGGCGTGCCTTTTGGCGCGACGCCTCGCTGAAGCGGGAGTTCCACTGATCACCGTCGTCTGGAATCACCAGAGTCGCGGGCAGGACACCGATCCGGACGATCCCGAGATGCACGGTTGGGACACCCACAACGATATTTTCGACATCCTTCGCGGCAGCCTGCTCCCCCGCTTCGACCAGAGCTTCTCGGCCCTCCTCGAAGACCTTGAGACCCGCGGAATGCTCGACGAGACGCTCGTCATCTGCATGGGAGAGTTCGGACGCGCTCCGATCGTCGCGCTGGAGCCGCGCTTCCTCGGCGCGTCGCCCGGCCGCAAGCACTGGGCCAGCGCCTATTCGATTCTGATGGCAGGGGCCGG
>JAGVKR010000834.1 GCA_020050375.1 Planctomycetales bacterium | reverse complement strand
GGCGGATCGCGCGACGCTGATCCGCCGCTTGTCGCTCGATCTGACGGGAATTCCTCCGAATCCTGACGACGTCGACGCTTTTGTCGCCGATCCGTCGCCCACCGCGTACGAATTGCTGGTCGAGCGGCTGCTCGCCTCGCCGCAGTTCGGCGAAAAATGGGCGATCCGCTGGCTCGACCTCGCGCGTTTCGCCGATACCAACGGCTTCGACTACGACGACCAGCGGTCGCTCTGGCCTTACCGCGACTGGGTGATCGACGCGCTCAATCGCGATCTGCCTTTCGATCAGTTCACCGTCGAGCAACTCGCCGGAGATCTGCTGCCGGAACCCACCAATCTCCAGTTGGCTGCGACCGGTTTCATGCGGAATTCGGCGTGGAAGCGCGAGTTGGAACAGAACCGTTTCGAAACGCTCGTCGATCGCGTCAACACGCTCGGAACCGTCTGGCTGGGCTTGAGTCTCGGCTGTGCGCAGTGTCACAACCACAAGTTCGATCCGATCACGCAGAAGGAATACTACCAGCTCTATGCGTTCTTCGATTCGGCGATCGCCGATGATCGCAACAATCAATACAGCGAGGGTGCGCTCTACGTCAAATCGCCCCTGGCCAGGGGTCTCGGCGGAACGACGCTCGTGATGCGTGAGCGCAATGAGCCGGTCGAGACGCACGTCAAGGTTCGCGGCTCGTTCCTGGTCGACGGCGAACGGGTCGAGCCGGGACTTCCCGCCGCGCTGCATCCGGCGCGATGCGGCGATCGCAATCGTCTCGCGCTCGCCTGCTGGCTGATCGACGAAGACAACCCGCTCACGGCGCGGGTCACGGTCAATCGTTACTGGGAATCGATCTTCGGCGTCGGACTGGTCCGCACGAGCGAAGACCTCGGAACGCGAGCCGAAGCCCCTTCGCATCCCAAGCTGCTCGACTGGCTGGCCGTCGAGTTTCGACGGCGGGGATGGAGCATGAAGGCGCTGCTCCGGCTGATCGTCACCTCGGCCACGTATCGGCAGGAATCGCGAGCGCCGGCCGAGTTGTACGATCGCGATCCGCAAAACCGCCTCGTGGCGCGCGGCGCCCGATTCCGTCTCGATGCCGAGCTCGTTCGCGACGTTGCCCTGTCGGCGTCGGGGCTGCTTGCCGGTCGCTTCGGGGGACCAAGTGTTTTCCCTCGGCAGCCGGCGGGCGTGTCGGAAGGGTTCCTTTTCGGTCGTTTCGATTGGGTCCCCGACGAAGACGAATACGGCTATCGCCGCGGGCTCTACACGTTTTGGAAGCGCAATGCGCTCTATCCCGGCCTGTCGCTGCTCGACGCGCCCAACCGCATGACGCTCTGCGCACGACGCACGCGCAGTTGCACTCCCGTCCAGGCGCTGGTGACACTCAACGATCCGGTGTACTTCGAGGCGGCCGTGCATCTCGGGCGACGGATGCTCCGCGAAGGCGGAGTTTCCGCCGACGACCGGGCCACGTGCGGATTCCGGCTTTGCGTCGGGCGCCGGCCAACCAGCGTCGAGTTGCAATTGCTGACCGATCTTTATCAAAAAGAGCGGGCCCGGCTGGATCAGGAGCCGGCCGCCGCCGAAGCCCGCCTGGGAACGCGCAAGCGGATTGACGACAATCCCGGCCTCGACGTGCGCGAATGGGCGGCGTGGTCGATGGTGGCCAACGTGTTGCTCAACCTCGACGAGACGATCACGAAAGAATAGGTCATGTCTGTCCCCGCACCAGATCCGATCGACCTCGTCAGCCGCCGCACGTTTCTCGCGAGCGGATCGGTGGGGCTGGGCTCGCTGGCGCTGGCCTCGCTCCTCGGGAGTGGCGCGACGTTGCGCGGCTCCGAATCGCACCGCCCCGGTTTGCTGCGGATTCCGCACTTCGCCCCCAAGGCGAAAAACGTCATCTACCTCTTCATGTCGGGCGGGCCGTCGCAGATGGACCTGTTCGATCCCAAGCCGAATCTCACTCGGCTCGACGGCAAAACAGTCGACGCCGACTTCCTCGGTGACGCCCGCTACCCGAACATTCAGCCGAAAAAGAAACTGCCGCGGCTGCTCGGATCGCCATACAGGTTCAAGCAGCACGGCCAGTCGGGGGCGACACTTTCGGAACTGCTGCCGCACTTGTCGACCGTCGTCGACGAAATCGCCTTCATCAAGTCGATGCACTCCGACACGAACGTCATCGATCATCCGATGGCGCAGCTTCTGCTCACGACGGGCACGACGAAAGACGGCCATCCATGCCTCGGCTCGTGGCTGAGCTACGGATTGGGGAGCGAGAACGAAAACCTTCCCGCGTTCGTCGTGCTGCTTTCGAGTCTGATGCCGCGCGGCGGATCGGGGCCGCTCGGGACGGGCTTTTTGCCGACGGTGCATCAGGGGGTTCCCTTTCGCAGCCAGGGAGACCCCGTCCTGTTTCTTTCGAACCCGCCGGGCGTATCCGCCGCCTCGCGGAAGGATTCGATCGCGACGATCAACGCCCTCAACGGCCTGCGCCGGAAGGAGATCGGCGATCCGGAAATCGGCACGCGGATCGCCGCGTTCGAGCTGGCCTTTCGCATGCAAACGTCGGCCCCCGAGCTGGTCGACACATCGAGCGAGCCGAAGCACATCCAGGAGCTGTACGGCATCGAGCCGGGAAAACCGTC
>JAGVKR010000569.1 GCA_020050375.1 Planctomycetales bacterium | reverse complement strand
GCAACGGCTGGGTGCAATTGGCGACTCTCGATCCGAGTTCCAACGCCATTCAACTGTTTCAAGCGGGCGATTTTCAACCCTATCAGCCGGAGACGACCGATCTTCCGCGGGTTGAATCTTCGGCTGACTGGTATCGCGGCCAGCGCGATCACCTGGGATATGCGGAGATCGAGCGAGCGTAAATGGTCAACATGCAATCGGTCCTGACGATTCTGGCGCTGATCGTCGCCGGCGCCCCGATCGCTCTGTTGGGCATTTTAGGATTGTCAGCGCTCGTGGGCCGGCGATTGAGTGAGCGCACCACAAGCGGAATCGTGCAATTGGCGATCTTCGCGGGGCTGTTCGCCGCTCTGAGCATTCTGGCCATCATGCTGGTCAACGGCGAACGCCATATTCCGATCGACGTCGGCAACTGGGTTGTGGTTCCGCATTACCACTTCTCTCTGAAGCTCGTCTTTGATCGGCTGTCGGTTCCATTCGTAATTCTCTCGTTCATACTTTGCGGCACGATCGGTGCGTTTGCCAGCCGGTATATGCACCGCGAGCCGGGATTCGGACGATTCTTCGTGCTGTATGCGCTGTTCCTGTCCGGAATGGTCGTGACCTCGCTTTCGGATACGATCGAAACACTGTTTGCCGGCTGGGAGCTGGTGGGACTTTCCTCGGCGCTCCTCGTCGCGTTCTTTCACGAGCGTCCGGCGCCTGTGCGGAACGGCTTCAGGGTCTGGTGCGTCTATCGCGTCTCGGATGCGGCCCTGCTGATCGCCGCGATCACTCTGCATCACCTGACAGGCGAAGGGGATTTCGACAAGCTCATGGGGACGGGGCCCGATAGTCTTGGCTGGCCGCTCGGGAAGGCATCAGTGACCGGGAATCAGGCTCTGGCCGTGGGCTTTCTGCTGCTGATCGCCGCCGCGGGCAAGTCGGCACTCGTTCCCTTCTCGGGCTGGCTGCCCCGCGCGATGGAGGGCCCGACGCCATCGAGTGCCATATTCTACGGCGCGTTGTCAGTGCATTTGGGAGCGTTCCTGCTCCTCAGAGCCGGCCCGCTTCTGGAATCTTCCATGTGGCTGTGCGCAGCCGTCGTGGCGCTGGGTCTGATCACCGCCCTCTTTGCGTCGCTGGCCGGTTCAGTGCAAACCGACATCAAATCGGCACTTTGCTTCGCTTCGCTCACGCAGGTCGGTGTGATTGTCGCGGAGATCGGGCTGGGGCTGCGGTACGTGGCCCTGGTCCATATCCTCGGGCACGGCTTCCTGCGGACGCTGCAGTTCGTCCGCGCTCCGACCTTGCTGCAGGATTATCGTTCGATGGAGAACGCCATTGGCGAGCAGTTGCCGCACATGACCGATCCTCTACAGCGCCTGCTGCCGGAGCGCCTTCGTTTGTGGATCTATCGATTTGCCCAGGAACGCGGCTATCTGGACTCCTTTCTCGATGTCTACGTCGTCGGTCCGGTATTGCAATTCTTTCGCAGGTGCGACGCCTGGGAACGTCAATGGACGGACTGGCTGTCAGGGGACCGCTCGCGCGAATCCGACCAGGTGACGGCAGTCCGGGACGCGTTCGACGACCTATTATGAGTCCACTGCATCTTCCTCTTCTCGAGCTTCTGGTGCTGCTTCCGCTCGCAGGAGCGATCGTTGTGTCACGGGTCCGCGATTCGCATCGAGCCCGTCTGTGGTGTTTACTGTTTTCCGGCCTGACGCTCGTTTTCGCCGTGGCAGCGTGGCTCGATCTGGCCTTCTTGAACGTGACCGAGGCCTGCGACCCCTGGGATACCGTGTTCCGATTCAGCGGACGGCGTTTCCTGGTCATCGATGAATTGAGCGCCCCGCTGCTGCCGATGGTCGCGCTGGTGTATTTCCTGACGGCCCTGACCACAATGCGCACGAAGACGCGCCGGTTTTCATTCTCGATGGCGATGGCCTCGGAGGCCCTCTGCCTGGCAACGTTTGCCTGCCGGACACCCTGGGGAATCATCGCCCTCCTGACCCTGGGAACGTTGCCCCCGTTTCTTGAAATTCGCGCCCGCGGGAGGTCGACGCGGGTCTATGTGCTGCACATGTTGCTGTTTGTCGGCCTTTTAACCCTCGGTTGGGGATTTGCCGAATCCGAAGGGTCTGGTCGTGTGCATTCCTGGTGGGCCATCGTTCCGCTGCTGGCGGCCGTGTTGATTCGCAGTGGGATGATTCCACTGCACTGCTGGGTGACCGACCTGTTCGAGAAGGCGACCTTCGGAACGGCGCTGCTCTATATGCTGCCGCTGCCCGGCGCGTATGCGGCGGTGCGACTGGTACTGCCCGTCGCGCCCGACTGGGTTTTGCGCAGCATCGGCCTGGTCTCCTTGACGACGGTCGTCTACGCATCGGGCATGGCCCTCGTGCAGCGCGAGGCGCGTCGGTTCTTTTGCTACTTGTTCCTGAGTCACTCGGCGCTTGTGCTGGTCGGCCTGGAAGTGGTGAATCCCATCGGACTGACAGGTGCCCTGTGCGTCTGGCTTTCGGTTGGATTCTCGCTCGGTGGATTCAGCTTGACGATGCGCGGCTTGGAAGCCCGCTTCGGGCGATTGTCACTGACGCGCTTTCACGGTCTTTACGAGCAAACGCCGGCGCTGGCGGTTTGTTTTGCACTGACCGGACTGGCAAGCGTCGGATTCCCCGGTACGCTTGGTTTCGTGGGGATCGAGATGCTCGTGGACGGTGCCGTCGAGGCATATCCGCACGTGGGAATCACTCTGGTTGCGGCCGCGGCGCTCAACGGAATTGCGGTCGTCAGGGCCTACTTCTGGTTGTTCACAGGCACACGTCACACATCAACGGTATCTCTGGGAATCGGAATTCGAGAACGCCTGGCCGTTCTGACGCTCGCCGCCCTGATTCTGGGGGGAGGCCTGTTTCCCCAGCCGGGAGTGGCGTCTCGTTTCCACGCCGCCCAATTAATTCTCACAGATCGGGCGGCGCGACACCTCGACGACGCGTCCGATCTTCTGCCCCCAAAAGTCGGAGCGACAGACGCCCACGATTCGGCGCCCGAGCATCTCGATCCCTGATGGACGACTCACGCCGGAAAATCGCGCCGATTGTCGCCGCGATCCTTCCCGTCCGATCGTCCACGACGATCCTTCGATACAATCGCTTCAGAGCGCGATTGACGTGCCGTTCTCTTTGGCGCAATCCGCGAGGCCCCCCCTCCAGGGCATACCTTACAAAGATGTAATCGAACGATTGTGGCCAGAGAACCGTCAGAAGCAGACAATGAATCATTGAGATTGGTGAACCGTCGCGCCGAACGCCGATCTGTGTCCCCGTGCTGAGTTACCAATATCCATGAGCGAACCCAATTCGACTTCGGGCGGTCTTCCACAAAACGGACTGGCAGGACTGCGGCAAAACTGGAAGCGCGACGCCAACGCCGGGTTCTTGGTCTTCCTGATTGCCCTACCCCTCTGTTTGGGGATCTCGCTGGCCTGTGGCTATCCGGCGATTGCCGGCGTGTTCACGGCCATTGTGGGGAGTGTGGTCTGCAGTTTGCTCAGTAACTCGGAACTGACCATCAAGGGGCCGGCGGCCGGTCTCATCGTGATCGCCCTGGGAACCGTCACTGAGTTCGGTTTCACCGGAGGCAGCGATCCCGCGGCCGACTTCCAGGCATATCGGCTGGCACTGGGGGTGGGGGTAGCCGCCGGCGTGCTGCAAATGGGCTTGGCGCTGTTGCGGTCCGGGATTCTGAGCGAGTTCTTTCCCACGGCAGTCGTGCATGGAATGCTCTCGGCCATCGGTGTGATCATCATGTCCAAGCAGATTCACACCGTGCTCGGAGTGCGTCCGGAAGCGAGCGAGCCGCTCGCGTTGCTGACGGAAATTCCCCGTTCGGTGCTGAACTGGAATCCTGAGATTGCGTGCATCGGTTTGTTCAGCTTGGCGCTCCTGTTTCTCTTACCACTCACGAAAATCCGCTGCCTGAGAGTTGTCCCCGCGCCGATGTGCGTCATCCTTTTTGCCGTACCGCTGGGGCTGTACTTCGATCTCGATCACGAGCACACCTACTCGTTCGGAGGACATCTGTTCGGCCTGGGACCTTCGTATCTGGTCGACGTTCCCAACAACATGTTCGCCGCGATCGCATTGCCCGATTTTTCCGGAATGCAAACCGGGACCGGCTGGAAATGGGCGATCATGTTTGCATTGATCGGCAGTCTCGAATCGCTGCTGAGTGCCAAGGCGATCGACCTGATCGATCCTTGGCGGCGCAAGACGAATTTCGATCGCGATCTGATGGCGGTTGGGCTCGCGAATGTCGGCTGTGCCCTGATCGGCGGACTGCCGATGATTTCCGAGATCGTGCGCAGCAAGGCGAATATCGATAATGGGGCGCGGACTCGCTATGCCGATCTGTTCCACGGAGTTTTTCTGTTCCTGTTTGTGGCGCTCGTACCCGGGCTGATCCACGAGATACCTCTGGCCGCCCTGGCTGCTATGCTTGTCTACACCGGTTTTCGCCTGGCATCGCCGCGCGAATTCATCCACGTCTACCACATCGGTAAGGAGCAACTGGCCGTCTTTTCCGTGACAGTGCTCACGGTCCTGACGACCGACCTGCTGGTGGGCATTGGTGTCGGCATCGCTTTTAAGTTCATCCTGCACGTTGCCAACGGCGCTCCGATTCGTTCCCTATTCCGTCCGCACGTCACGGTCGACCAGACCAACGAGGACCAGGCGGTTCTCTCCGTCCGCGATTCGGCGGTATTCAGCAGTTGGATCAGCCTGAAGCGCCAAATCGAAAACGCAGGGGAAAAATCGCACGTGGTGGTCAACCTGTCTGAAACGCGACTTGTCGATCACAGCGTCATGGAACGGCTGCACGCGCTCCAGCGCGAGTTTGAAGAGCGTCCCGGAACCGGCTCGCTGGAAATCACCGGACTCGAAGGGCACCAGAGCCTTTCCGATCACCCGTTTGCCACCCGCAAGCGCTCGGGTGAATTTCCACCCGTTCAGCCGCACTAGGAACCTCTGTCGCACACAAGATCGGGGCGAACTGGTCCGTCGTGGCAACGGCGATTGTCTACAGGCGCAACTCCGGATAGTATGCCGGGGGAGCGGTTGCTCCCGCTCGCTGTGAGCGGATTGTACAGCCGCTTTCCGCTGCATCGATCTGACTTCTCATTCAGAAGGAGAACGTGATGAATCCTCGCGATCGACAGACTTGTCCGGACTGCGATGCCTCCCTCGATCGGCGGACCTTCATCCGAACGGTGGGCAGTGCGGCTCTCATCGGAGCGGCGGGCCCCGCGCTCTTAAGCGGCAGATTCGCTGCGGCCGCACCGACTTCCAAAAGTGCCGCGGAAACGGCCGTGGGACGTTTCTTCACTTCACTGTCCGAAGAGCAACGAAAGACGATCGTCTTTCCTTTCGAGCACGAGCTGCGAAAGAAGATCAACGCCAACTGGCACGTGACCAAACCCCGGATCGAAGAAGAGTTCTACAGCACCGAACAACGCGCGCTGATCGACGAGATCCTGAAGGGAATTACGACCGAGGACGGCTATCAGCGCCTGTTGCGCCAAACCGACAGCGATTCGGGGGGCATCGGCGATTACAGCGTCGCCGTGTTCGGCACGCCGGGATCGGGTCAGTTCGAGTGGGAAATCACCGGCCGGCACCTGACGCTTCGTGCCGATGGCGACAGCGTCGACAAGGCCGCTTTCGGCGGACCGATCGTTTACGGTCACGGCCTCGAAAAGCCCAGCGAGAACCTCTTTTTTTATCAGACAAAACAGGTCAACGAAGTTTTCAAAGCACTCGACGCCAAACAGTCAGCCAGAGCGCTCGTCAGCTCGGCTCCGGTCGAAAACGACGTCGCACTGCGGGGCGAAAAAGCATCCTTCGCGGGAATTCCCGTCGGCGAACTGAGTGCCGATCAGAAGCAACTCGTTGAAGCAACGCTCAAAGTCCTGCTCGCGCCGCATCGGAAGGAAGACGTCGAAGAGGTCTTCGCGATCCTCAAGGCCGGCGGCGGGCTCGACAAACTGCACCTGGCCTTCTACCAGGAAGGGGACCTGCTCGATGACAAGACTTGGGACATTTGGCGCGTCGAAGGCCCGTCCTTCGTCTGGCACTTCCGCGGCGCGCCACACGTCCACGCCTACATCAACATTGGTTTGATGTCGTAACGATCGCCGGCGCAGGTCCATCGAGCGGATCGAAAACCATGGCTTGCCCTCTTCGCGAAGAGGGCAAGCCAGATGCTCGTGCAACTACGACGCCGCTTCGACGGGCTTGTCGGCGATCGGTTCTTTGATCGGCTGGACGAAGTAGGTCCGCTTGTGCTTCTCGGTCAGCATGGCTGCCCGCTCGTCGGCGGCATCGCGTTCGGCATACGCGAATCGGCCTTCTTCCTTCATGCTGCTGCTGTACACGCCCCACAGCAATCTTTTGCGGACGATCACCTTGGTCTTCGAGCGTTTGGCCTTGGCCGCCGGCTTCTTCTTCGGTTCTTTGGCTTTCTTCTTGTCGCCGGCCTCACCAGCCGCTCCGCCGAGCTTCTCTGCTGCTTCCGACTGTTCCCGCAACTCGCGTCGATTGACAGTTCTCTTGGCCATTGAACCTGCGTTGCTCCTCACTGACCGAATGTGCTTATCGCCTCGAGCTCAGCCGCCCGTCATCGTGCCGCCACCGAGCCGAAGTTTAACCGGCACGTATCATAACGATCGAGCCGGCAACCGGCTACCGTTCCGACCCGGCCATCGAAACACAGGTGCGTCCGGAAAACGATGAATGGGAACGACGTCCCAAATCCGAAACGCGACTCGCGCTTTGGAATGCCCTGCACTTGCGTTTCCCAGGCGGTACATCGGGAATTCCCCGACTCGGCAACGGCGATTCGTGTCTCATAACAGAGCCAGCGGCCTTGATCGGACTCCCCGCGCGCTCTATTCTGTCGTATGAACGGCGATTGATCTGTTTCGGGCCTCAGCCATTGCGGGATGATCGTTTGGGGGGTGATCGTTTGGCAGGCTTTCTCCACATGCGCCGGCTGGCTGGCACAGGCGTCGGCGCCGCGATCTCCGCGGCCGCGATGCTGGTACTCTTCGCGACGCTCGCGGGAGGCATTCGCGGAGACGAGCCGTCTCCCGCTCCCGCCGTTCCGCAGTTCGAGCGCGACATCCACCCGCTGCTCAAGACCTACTGCTGGAAGTGCCACGGCGGAGATGGCTTTGTCGCGGAGCTCGACATGCGGTCGTTTCCGCTCATCGCCAAGGGAGGGAAACACGGCAAGGTGATCGAGCCGGGCTCCGCCGAAAAGAGCCTGCTCTATCAGAAGATTGCCAAAAAGGAGATGCCGCCGGGGGACGCCCTCAAGCCGACCGATGCGCACCTGGCAACGATCAAAGCATGGATCGACGGCGGCGCTCCCGCCAGATACCAAGGAGGCCCGCTCACCGAAGACGAAGTCCCACCGCTCACCGATGAAGACCGCGCGTGGTGGGCCTTCCGCAAGCCGGCGCGGCCGGACGTTCCTACGGTGAAGCACGCCGATCGGGTGAAGACGCCGATCGACGCCTTCCTGCTCGCCAAACTGGACGAGAAGGGCCTGTCGTTCGCGCCCGAGGCGGACCGATTGACGCTCCTGCGCCGCGCGTGCTTCGACCTCCTGGGGCTGCCTCCTTCGCCGGAAGAGATCGACGCCTTTCTTGCCGACACGTCGTCCGACGCGTGGGAACGACTGATCGACCGACTGCTCGACTCGCCGCACTACGGCGAGCGCTGGGGTCGGCACTGGCTCGACGCGGCCGGATACGTCGACGTGATCGGCTCCGACAATGACGCCAGCATCATCGAGCTGCGCGAGGGAGTCTGGCAGTACCGCGACTACGTCGTGCGGGCCTTCAACAGCGACAAATCCTACGATCGTTTTCTGCTCGAACAGCTCGCGGGAGACGAGCTCGTCGACTGGCGGAACGCGCCGCATTTCACGCCCGAGATCAAAGAGCTGCTGATCGCCACCGGCTTTCTGCGGCAGGCGGCCGATACGACCTACGCTCCCGAGCTCAACACGGCCGACATTCGCCATCAGGTTCTCTACGACACCTTGCAGATGGTGACGACCAATGTGATGGGGCTGACGCTGCACTGCGCCCAGTGCCACTCTCACAAGTTCGATCCACTGGCACACGCCGACTATTACAAATTCCAAGGGGTGTTCGCACCGGCGTACAACGTGCAGAACTGGAAACATTCCCGCGATCGCCATCTGGCGGACGTCGCGCCGGCCGAGCAGAATGAGATCGATCGCCAGAACGCCGAGATCGACAAGCAGGTCGGCGAGCTGAACAAACAACTGACCGAGACGCGGCAGCTTGTGAAGCACGTCCTGCTCACGACGCGGCTGGCGACGCTTCCCGAAGCGATTCGCGGCGACGCGCGGGCCGCCGTCGAGACTCCCGCCGATAAGCGGAACGAAGTCCAGAAATACCTGGCGGAAAAATTCGGCACGCTGCTGACAATCAAGCCCGAGGAGATCGCCAGCGCGTTCGACGAACCGACAAAGAAAACGGTCGCGCAGCGCGAGCAACAGGTCGCCGCGCTGACCGGGCAGAAGAAGAGCTACGGCAAGATTCAGGCGATGTGGGACGTGGGGCCCGCGCCCGTCGCGTACCTGTATCGCCGCGGCGGATACGAAACGCCCGGCGCGACGGTGTCTCCCGGCTTTCCGACGG
>JAGVKR010000770.1 GCA_020050375.1 Planctomycetales bacterium | reverse complement strand
CTGGGAATCGACCACCGCCGCGCGAATTCCGCAGCCCGCGCCGCGTCCCGGCTCGCAACCGCCGCAATCGTCCCGCGCGGCGTGGCACGAATCGCCGGAATCATCCGCTCATGGATCCGGGCCGTGCTGAGCAAACCCCAGCGAAGTTGCGTCAATGGCATGTGGGAATCTCCTGTTCGTCGTCCCAATGTTGCAGACAAAAGATCAGGAGGCAGGCGTCAGGTTACAGGCATCAGAAGCTGCTTCTGTCTCCTGACGCCTGTTTCCTGATCCCCCGTCTTTCGACCCTGCTCAGCCGATCCCCTCCACCGCCTCCCACTTCTCGCTCGTCCAGCTCCGCTCGATGGCGGTGAGGACTTCGGCGACTGCGAGAACGTCGGGGAAGCCCGGCTGTCCCTGCTTACCCGCGGCCACCGACTTCAAGAATTCGTAGGCCTCGATGACTTTCAGATCTTCGTACCCCATGCTGTTGGCCGGGCCGGGGTAGAAGGCGGCGAAGTACGGGTGCTGCGGGCCGGCCTGGAGGACCGCGTGTCCCTCATGCGCAGGCTGTCCGTCGGGGAGATGGATCGTCAGCTCGTTCATCCGTTCGTAATTCCATTTCAGCGACCCGAGCGTCCCGTCGACCTCCCACTCCATCTCGCAGCCATGTCCTTTGGCGACGCGGCACGTTTCGAACGTCCCGACCGCACCGCCGGCGAATTCCACGAGAGCCCCGACGTAATCCTCGTTGGAGACCGGGCCTTTCGGTCCCCCCGCGGCGGTCGAGAAGTGCGTCCCCTGCCCGGGAGCCAGAAGCGGCCGCTCGGCAATGAATGTTCGCTGCTGGCCGACGACGCGCCGGATCGGGCCGGCAAGCATCAGTGCCGAATCGACGACGTGCGACATCAGGTCTCCCAGCGTCCCCGATCCGGCCAGCTCGCGCTGGAACCGCCACGAGAGGGCCCCGTTCGGATTGCTCCCATAGTCGACAAAGAACCGGCCGCGGTAGTGCGTGATCCGCCCCAGCGTGCCATCGGCGATGAGCTTGCGCGAGAACTGCGCGAGCGGCGCCCAACGGTAGTTGAACCCGACCCAACTCAGGATCTTCGCGTCGCGGGCCGCCCGCGCGATCTGTGCCGTTTCGCGGGGACTTCGCCCCACCGGCTTCTCGCAAAAGACATGCTTCCCCGCCTTCGCCGCCGCCTGCACGATCTCCACGTGCAGGTGGTTGGGAGTCGTCACGCTGACGGCCTGCACGTTCGGATCGGCCAGCACGTCGCGCCAGTCGGTCGTCGCGCGCTCGAACCCCAACCGCGCCCGCCCCTCTTCGGCACGAGTCGCCACATCGTCGGCACAAACGACGAGCCGTGGCCGAAGCCCGCTCTCGGGAAAGCGATCGGGCACCTGCCGATACGCCCGCGCATGGACCTGCCCCATCCACCCCATCCCGATAACGCCGATGCCGATTGGTTGAGCCATAAGTTTTTCGCCCTTTCCCGATAATCGTTCGTCGACGGCCACTCGTTGCTTCCCGCGCGGCGGAGATTGGCGGAGCGCCCTCAAGTGGTGTTCGCGAATTCTACCGGAGACGATCGCGTGCCGGAATCAACGGCCGTGAATGTCTCTTCAGTTTCCGGTGTTGCGACTTAGTTGGATCGAACGGTTGCGATTCAATCCCGCGCTGGTTGCAGGTATGCTCGAATTCCGTCGTCGTATCACGGCGACTGGACGTTCTGTGTCGCGCGGCGCCGAATTTGGTTTCAGATGCGTTTCGGTCCCGGTTGCAAAGCGGATTCTGCGGACTGGTGTCTGATGGCATGGCTTCTCTTCCTCGACGAAAGCGGGCACGATCACCGGCAGATGCCCTACGAAGTCCGCGGTGGCATTGCCTTGCAGGATGCACAACTTTGGCCGTTCACACGCGCCGTACAGCAGTTGGAGCAGGTGGCATTCGGCTGTTCGTTGCACGATTTTCAGAAGGAGCTCAAGGGAAGCACTCTGTTAGACAAGAAGCGTTTCCGATTCGCAAATCAGACCACTACGATGGAAGCCGGCGAGCGGCAAAAGCACTGTCGCGCGTTTTTGATGAAGGGTTTCCAGAAGGCGAAACCGACTAGCAGTGAGTTCTGTGCCTATGGGCAGGCATGCCTGGAGATGGCCCGCGGCATCTTCGAATTGCTCCGTGACCACAAAGCGGTCCTTTTCGCGAGCATGATTCCCCGAGGTAGCGGCAAAGCCACCGGCCCCGCTGAGGAGCTCCTTCGGAAGGATCAGGTCTTCCTGCTCGAACGCTTTTTCTATTTTCTGGAGAAGCAACAGCAGAACGGACTGCTCGTCATGGACGGGTCCGAGAAGAGCGCCGATCGGAGATTCGTTCGACGATTGGAGGGCTACTTCATCAAGACGAATACGGGGCGGTATCGAACGCAATGGATCGTGCCGACGCCGTTCTTCGTCGCCTCGGATATGGCCTATCCAATTCAAGCGGCAGACCTGTGCATCTACTGCCTGAATTGGGCGTTTCGTCTGCCGACGCAGGGAATGAACGAACCTGTGCGGGAGGAAATGCGCCTGGAGTTTGGCGAGTGGTTGCGTCGCCTGCAGTTTCACGGAGAAGGCTACAAAGACGGGAATGTCTTTGAAGTGTGGGGAATTTGCTATGTGCCAAATCCGTGTGCACCGGGCCGCGCATAAAAAAAAGAGACAACGCTGTCGGGGCCACCCGAAGGTCTCCCCTAGGCCGAGTCTCCGTCATTCAATGTCGGGTGTCTGAGTCGAAATGTCAAGAACACGCCGAACACAAGCGTGCCAATGATCGCTGTAACGCATTGCAAAACAATGGATTACGTGAATGACGCCGTTCCGCACGGGAACGCATGACAGACTGGCAGAAAGGGACGTCATGAGAAAGAAAACGCCGAGCAAATCGACGAATTTCGATCACTACCTGGCCGAGCAGATGCGCGACCCGGCGTTTGCCGAACGTTTCGTGCAGGCCGGTGAGGCATGGGACGTGGCGCTGCAACTGGCCACGCTGCGGCTGCAGGCCGGGCTGTCGCAGAAGGAGCTCGCACGGCGATTGAAGACCCCGCAGCAACAGATCAGTCGGCTGGAGTCGCCGGCGTATGCAGGCCACACCCTCGCGACG
>JAGVKR010000164.1 GCA_020050375.1 Planctomycetales bacterium | reverse complement strand
GGATCGATTCAGCGGACTGCATTTGATGCGGCCGATGGATTTGTCGCTTTGACCCCGGCACCCGCCAGATGTCTCTGGCAGAGTGTGCCGTGCGCACCGCTTTTTCCCGCACATTGCTCTTTTCACGAGGGGCTGCGGGAGCTACTCTCCCGGACGCGAGCTCGTGCCCGATTCGCCGCTCCATGAGGGAGCGTTGCCTGCCGTTTCGCTGCCGTGTGAGCCAGGATCTTCTCGCCGCATGCCTTCCGATCGAGCCTTCGATTTCACCGCCGCGATGCGCCGCTTGTGCGTCGACGTCACAGAGCGTTTGCCCGAATTCCGGCACGTGCGGATGGAAGAAGTTGCCGTGACGTTCGCTCAGGCACGCCGACGCGTGATGCACGGCCTGCAGGCCAAGCTGACGCCTTTGCGCTTCGAAGGGGGCGCGCTCACGACCAATCACCGCGGCAGGGTCTACACGATCCAGCGCTGGTACGCCGACGAGCGCGAGATGTTGTACGTTCTCACCTTCTATCTCCCGCGGTTTCTGGAGCAGACGTATCGCGAAAAGCTGATCACGGTGCTGCACGAGCTGTATCACATCAGCCCGCAGTTCGACGGCGACATCCGCCGGCTGGCCGGCCACTATCACGTGCATTCGAGCAGCCAGAAGGAATACGATCGGCACATGGCACGAATGGTTGATCGCTATCTCAGCCTGAAACCGCCGTCGTCATTGCACGAGTTTCTGCGCGGGAGCTACAGCGATCTCGTCGCACAGCATGGTCGCGTGGTCGGCGTGCGGATGCCGATTCCCAAACTGCTGCCTCTCTCCAAGTCGGCGTGAAATCAGCCGTACATCCGCGCCAGGTCGCGACAATGGTCGATCGCCTCGTCAACTTCGGAAACCTGCGCGCCGCAAACGCGGCCGCGGCGGTCGCATTCCGAGAGCAAAACCAGCTCTTCGAAGTCCTCGGCCTCTTCCAGTCGACGCCGGGCGCGCTGCCCGAGCGTGCCGTCACGAAGCGCGTGCGCTTCCATATGGTGCTCGATCAGCCAGATTGTCCGCGGGGTGATGAAACCGTCGAGGGCTTCCAGCGCGGCGGCGATGTGGTCGTCGGGGTCGATCCCTTTCCCCACGTCGTGCAGGAGGGCCGCCAGCAAAAACTCTTCGTCGTAGGGGAGCTCGTCGCGCGCCAGCTCGAACACCTGCAGGCTGTGGTAGAGAGCGTCCCCCTCCGGGTGCCAGTGTGGGCTCTGCCTGACGGTTTCGAGCGGGAGCAACAGGGCCCGATAGACCTGAAAGCGGTCGACTTTGTTCTCGGTGCGCCGCTCGCCTTCGTTGAGGCGCGCGAAGTGCTGAATCTGTTCGCGGATTTCGGTGTTGCTCGGCAGGTCTTTGGGCTTCACCCAGCCGCGGTAGATCTTTTTGGCCGCCCGCAGCTTGGCCCGGTAGTACTCGGATTCCTGCCGTTCGTACATCAACCGGGCGGCTTCGAACGCGATATGCCGCCGAAACTTGTCGCTGGCCATAGAGGCTGGTGCGCCGGAACAAAGCCCATCGAAGCGGCGCCGGGCTGGAAGCGAATTATACGGACGAGAGGCACGCCGTGCCAAGGGTTGGTCACGGTCGAAACTTTGCTTCGTATCCGTTTCATCGGCGGCATCTGGCTGATCCGCAATTCCTTTCGCCCGATCGATCGTCAACCCCCGCTTACGGTTCAGGCGAAGCACCATCCAAAGGAAGATTCGATCGTAGTTTGGACGCATGAATTGCGGATTTGAGCGGATGACTCGGATGGAACGGACACGATTTCCCGCCGGCATCCCCCTGAGGTTGCAAATTCGACACCCGCGAGATTCAATCGCCGATGCGAATACCGTTGTCCGATTCCAGTGAGCCTGACGAGAGAGAGTTTTCGATGGCGCATGTTGTTCGATGGGGAGCGCTCCTTATTTGTGGATTCGCGACAGCCACGCCGGCGGCTCGGGCCGGCGAAACGGGCGCCCCGCAGAAGAACGCACACTATCACCCCGACGAGATCCCGTCGGTCCCGCAGACGGAAGCCGGGGGCTCGGCCGGGACGAAACGAACCGGTGAAGACTGGGCCGAGTTTCTCGGACCGCGCGGGACGGGCATCTCGGGTGAGACCGGCCTGCTCACGAAATGGCCGGCCAAGGGGCCGCCCGTGCTGTGGAAGAAACGCATCGGCGAAGGCTATGCCGCCCCGTCGATTCGCGGCAATCGCCTCGTGTTGTTTCACCGACCGCAGGCCGCCCGCGGTGATTCCGACGAGCAGAAAACGGCTTCCGGTCCCGAAGAAGTCGTCGAAAGCTATTCCGCCGACACCGGCGAGCCGCTCTGGCGGTTCGCCTACGCGACCGACTTTAGAGACCCATACGGCTACAACGGCGGCCCGCGCTGCACGCCGCTGCTCACCACCAATCGCTGCTACACGTTTGGCGCTCAGGGGATGCTCACCTGTCTCGAGCTCGAAACGGGAAAGAAAGTCTGGCAGCGCGACACGGCGGCCGAGTTCCGCATCCCGCCGGCGTTCTTCGGCGTCGGC
>JAGVKR010000443.1 GCA_020050375.1 Planctomycetales bacterium | reverse complement strand
GAATGGCTGACGACAAAGGCCACTGAAGTGCAGACGGGTTTCGAAGCGTGGAAAATCCTGCGGGCATCGAGCCTCTCCTCCACCGACGGAACCGATCTGGCGCAGGAGGCGGATGGAACGATCCGTACCGCCGGGCAGCTCCCGCGTCAGGACGATTACCGGCTCGTCGCGCCGGCGCCACTTCCCAGGATCACAGGCCTGCGCCTCGAAGTCTTTCCGCACGAATCGAACACCAACGGTGGTTACTCACGCGGCGAGTCGGGGCATTTTATCCTCACCGATATCAAGGTACACGTGCAGCGACAGGGGAGCTCGCAGACGCGGGATATTCCCATTTCGGGCGCCGTCGCCGACGTGCAGTCCGACCCCAAGAAGAACGACGGTTATGGCGAGGTGAAGCACGTCCTCGACGACGATCCCCGAAACGGCTGGACCACGATCGGCGAGGAAGGATGGCATCCGCACCGGGCCGTGTTCGCGCTCGCCGAGCCGCTCATCCTCGATTCCGACGAGGAGCTCGTCTTCGAAATGCGGCAGCGCTCGACGCGCGGCCACGCGAACATCGGTTTGTTCCGCGTGGCGGTCACCGATCAGTCCGGCCCGGCGGTGGCCAGCGTCGATCCGACGCCGCTCGAACAACTCGCCGGTGTCCTCCGCGGGCGAAGCGGTCTGTCGGAGCTCGACAGCACCCTGCGATCGCGGCTGCTCGATCAGTTCCTGGCCGATTACGCTCCCTATCAGGAACAGAAACTGTCGCTCGACCGCGCCCGGGCGCAGTTCGCCGAAATCGAGCGCAACGCCGGCGCGGTCAATGTGATGGTGCTGGCCGAGCGCGAGCAGCCGCGCGAGACGCACCTGCTCGTCCGTGGCGTGTGGGACAACAAAGGGGAGAAAGTCGAGCGGACGGTTCCCGATGGAATTGCCCAGTGGCCCGAAGGGCTGGAGAAAACCCGGCTCGGCCTCGCGAAATGGATCGTCTCTCCGGAGAATCCGCTGACGGCCCGCGTCGTTGCCAATCATCTTTGGCAACTGTGCTTCGGCGTCGGCCTGGTCGCCACTCCCGAGGATTTCGGCCTGCAGGGGGAGCGGCCCAGCCATTCCGAATTGCTCGACTGGCTGGCGATCGAACTGGTCGAATCGGGTTGGGACATGAAGCACCTTTTGAAGGTGATCGTCACGAGCAACACGTATCGACAAAGCTCACACACCGACGACGCGCTTCGCGCTCGCGATCCGGACAATCGCCTGCTGGCCCGCGGCACGCGGTATCGGCTCCCGAGCTGGATGATCCGCGATGGCGCAATTCAAACAGCCGGACTATTGAACGCGGCCGTCGGCGGACCTCCCGTGCGACCTTTTCAGCCGGACGGCGTCTGGGAAGAGCTCTTCATGGGACGCTATCACTACGATCTGAGCGAAGGGGCCGCCCAGTACCGGCGGACGGTTTATGCCTTCTGGCGGCGAGCGGTCGGGCCGACGTTTCTGTTCGACGCCCCGCAGAGGCGCGTCTGCGAGGTCCGCACGGTTCGGACCAACACGCCCCTGCACGCACTCACGCTGCTCAACGATCGGAGCTTTCTCGAAGCCTCGCGGGCCCTGGCGAAACAAGCGGTGGCATTCGACGGCGATTTCGGCGCGCGTCTCTCGCGGCTGTTCCGCCAGGTTCTCTCCCGAAGGCCGACTGACCACGAACTGGCCGTGCTGGCCCGCGAATGGAGCCGCACGACCGCCCACTATCGCGCCCATCCGGGCGAAGCGCGGACCTTGTTGACATCCGATCGGCAGCCTGAATCCATGGACGATCGTGCGGTCGCCGAACAAGCCGGTTACATGATCGCTGCGAGTTTGCTGTTGAACCTCGACGAGTCTTTGAATCATGAATAGCGGAAATGATTCCCCGGCCTTCGGCCTGGCCCGTCGCCATTTCCTCGGGCAATGCGCCGGCTTCGGCCTGGGTGCGATTGCCTTGGAGGAACTTCTGAATCGCCCGGCCCAAGCGGCCCCTGCCGAACCGCCGGTCGGCCTGCCGGGTCTTCCGCATGGCTTTCAGCGGGCGAAGCGGGTGATCTATCTCACGCAGTCGGGTGGCCCCTCCCAATTGGAGCTGTTCGACCATAAGCCGGGCCTTGAAAAATGGGCCGGGACAGAGCTTCCCGATTCCGTGCGGATGGGGCAACGGCTGACGTCGATGACCGCTTCGCAAAAGCAGCTCATCATGCCGGCGCGCACGACATTCGAGACGTGTGGTCAGAGCGGGGCGACGATCGGCGAATGGCTTCCGCGATTGAAAACGGTCGCCGACGATCTGTGCTTCGTCAAGTCGATGTACACCGATCAGATCAACCACGCTCCGGCGATGACCAAGTTTCTCACCGGCCACCAATTGGCGGGCCGGCCGTGCGTGGGAAGCTGGGTCAGCTATGGCCTGGGGAGCGACAACCGGAATCTCCCCGATTTTCTCGTATTGATCTCGAAGATGCAGCGTCCCAGCGACCAGCCGCTATACGACCATTACTGGGGGAGCGGTTTTCTGCCGTCGCGCTATCAGGGAGTCAAGCTCCGCAATGCCCGCGACCCGGTGCTGTATCTGCGGGACCCGGACGGGCTGTCGCGATCGGTCCGCCGCGACATGCTCAGCGGCCTGAACGAGCTGAATGAGCTGCACCAGACGGAAACGGGCGATCCGGAAATCGGCACGCGAATCCGCCAGTACGAAATGGCCTTCCGCATGCAGGCCAGCGTCCCCGAGCTCACCGACCTGAGCGGCGAGACCGAAGCCACGTTCGAGTTGTACGGCCCCGAATCGCGGCGGCCCGGCAGCTATGCGGCCAACTGCATCCTCGCCCGCCGGCTTGCCGAGCGCGGAGTCCGTTTCATTCAGCTCGTCCATCCCGACTGGGACCATCACAGCCGACTGCCGTCGTGGTGCGTGGCACGCTGCCGCGACACCGATCAGCCGACCGCCGGGCTCATGACAGATCTGAAACAACGGGGATTGCTCGACGACACGCTGGTCGTCTGGGGGGGGGAGTTCGGTCGCGGCGTGGCGGGGCAGGGGGACTGGAAGAGCATCGAGGCGGGGCGCGACCATCACCCCAGGTGTTTCACCGTCTGGCTCGCCGGCGGAGGAATCAAGCCCGGCATCACCTACGGCAAGACCGACGATTTCAGCTACAATGTCGCCGAGAATGGCGTCCACGTCTCCGATCTGCACGCGACGGTGCTGCACCTGCTCGGCATCGACCACCAGCGCTTCACGTATCGCTTTTCAGGACTTGATTTTCGCCTCACCGGCGTCGAGGAGCACCACGTCGTCAAGGGGATTCTGGCTTGAACGACCCGGCGCTTCGCGCGTCACCGTCGCTTTCGGCATTGCAGACCAATATGAATCACATTCGATTCCGCTTATTGCCGCAAAGGCTTAGTTTCGCAATTCTGGCCGCCGGAGCGCTGTTCGCGGGCCGCCCTCTT
>JAGVKR010000043.1 GCA_020050375.1 Planctomycetales bacterium | reverse complement strand
GATGCATTCGTAGAAGAGGTGTGCCGTGAAGCTCCCCCCCGGAAGCAAATTGGCGGCGAGTGAAAATCCGAACACCTGATTTCCGTTCGGGTCGGCGCCGAAATGCGCGAAATCGAGCCCAAGCACCCCCAGCGCCGCTTTGTTCAGCAGGGCAATGTCTCCGATTTTTGTTCCACTGCCGATATTCGGGTACATCGTGCCGTTGCCGAGGTAGCTGATCGCGTTGGCTGTCGTACTGAGGTCCCCCATCGCACCGGAAGCGGCGCCGTGGCCGGCATTGTAATACTGTTGCAGCGACCCATAACCCGAGTTCTGCAGCGCCAGGGCGGCCGGCGTGATGTTCGCGAACACACCCAGGGTCTGGTTGCTTCCGCCGACGTTGTTCAGCGAGTCGTTCGAGCTGTCGAAGCGGATTCCCAGCACCCGCGAATCGTTGAATTCACCCGGCGTATCGAGATTGTGCGACGAGAAATTGAGAAACAGATCTCCTGTCGAGATGGTGTTGTTGAGCGCTCCTCCCCACGGATTGCCGCCGAGCGGCATCCCGCTGCTCACCGCAAAATACGCCGTTCCGTTGTATTGACGGAAGGCCAGGCCCCGCATCTCGAAGCCCGCCCCGCCCGAGCCGTCGTTCTGCGAGTCGATCGCGTAATTCCAGCCGTTGTAGGACACGCCAGCGTCCGAAATCGACGGACTCGACGCTCCGACCACGAGGAGAGCCATGGCCGCAACGAATCGGCCGAAGAATTTTTTCACGAGCACCATTTCGAATCTGCCTTTCCGAAAACAGAACACAACTCGATGGAGGTCAAGCACGGTGATTGGTCCGGCGCACTTTGCGCCATCCGCAGCGTCGGACACAGGTTCGCCCGTCGGAACAATCGCAATCGTCGTGCCCGCAGACAGGCCATTCGAATCAAGCCAGTGGTTGGATCGATCCGGCGTGCCGGTCGTGTCGATCTCAACGACCGAGGCCGTCGACTGCGCCGATCATGCCGGTCGGTGGGGCGCCGGCGCGCATCGGAAAATCCCTCAGCTCCGGCACAAACCGCATAAGCGGTTCGGGAGCAGAGAGCGAAACCGGCGCGCGATCGTTATCCCGCAGCGCATGATGCTGCGAATGAACATCATTGGGGGCAATTTGCCACAGCGAAACCGCTCAACCGAAATCGGCGGATCAGCTCACACCTGCAGGACGCCGGTGCGGAACGGTTCGTCCTCGGCATGGCGCGTGGCAATTTGAAGTGCCTCGATCAGGATCGATCGGGTTTGCGCCGGCTCGATGATCTCGTCGACCCAACCCCGCGCGGCTGCATGGCGGACGTCGGTCTGCGCCTCGTACGAAGCGACCACGCGCTGCCGCATCTCTTCCAGCTCTTCGGCGTCAACGCTCTGGCCCGACCGTTTGAGTGCCGCAATGTTGATTTCGAGCAGCGTCGAAGCCGCCTGATTGGCTCCCATGACGGCATACCGTCCCGTGGGCCAGGCGAAGATGAACCGCGGATCGAACGCCTTGCCGCACAGCGCGTAATTTCCCGCACCGTAGCTTCCGCCGGTGATCAACGTGATCTTGGGGACGCGGCTGTTGGAGATGACGTTCACCAGCTTCGCCCCGGCGCGAATGATCCCCCCCTGCTCCGAATCGCGGCCGACCATGAAGCCGTTCACATCCTGGATGAAGACAATCGGCAGCCACGTCTGATTGCAGTCCATGATGAACCGGGCCGCCTTGTCGGCGCTGTCGTGGTAGATCACCCCGCCGAACTGCAACTCACCCTTCTCGGTCTTTTCCGGATGGTGCTGGTTCGCCACAACTCCCACGGGAAAGCCTCCCAGTCGCGCGTAGCCGCAAACCAGCGTCTTGCCATACTCGGCCTTGTACTCCTGGAATGAACCGGCGTCGACGAGGCAGTCGAGGACGTCACGGATTTCGTAGCGCTCCTGTGCATTGACAGGAAACATACGGTAAAGATCGTCAACAGCTCGTGCGGGCTCGCTGGCGGTTTCACGCCGAAACAACTCCGCCCGGCGATCCTCCGGCAAGAGCGCCACGAGCGAGCGCAACCGCGCGAGGCACGCCCGGTCGTCGGGCTCGCGAAAGTCGATCGTCCCGCTGATGGCCGCGTGCATGTGCGCGCCCCCCAGCTCCTCGTGCGTCACATCCTGCCCGATCGCGCTGCGAACAAGAGCGGGGCCGGCGAGATAAAGCCCCGACCCTTCCGTCATCAGCAGCTTGTCGCACAGGACCGGCAAATAACCGCCGCCGGCCACGCAGTTCCCCATGATCGCCGCGATCTGCGGCACCCCCAGGGCCGACAAGACGGCGTTGTTGCGGAAGATCCGCCCGAAATCGTCTTCGTCCGGAAAGATCTCGTCCTGCAGCGGCAGGAAGACCCCCGACGAATCGACCAGGTACAACAGTGTGAGCCGATTGATCATCGCGATCCGTTGCGCGCGCAAGACCTTCTTCGCCGTCATCGGGAAGAACGCGCCTGCCTTCACGGTCGCGTCGTTGGCAATCACCATGCACGTGCGACTGGAGACCCGCGCAACCCCGCAGACAACGCTCGCCGCCGGCGCCCCGCCCCACTCGGCGTACATGCCCCACGCGGCGAACCGCCCCAGTTCGACGAACTCGCTCCCCGGGTCGATCAATTCGGCAATTCGCTCACGAACTGTCAGGCGCTGCTTTTCGTGTTGGCGTTCGATTGCTTTGGAGCCGCCTCCCAGTGCGATCTCGTCGCGGTCGCGGCGGAGAGCTTCGAGCGCGGCTGGCCAGTCGGCAGGCCGCGGAGTCGCCGACGGTCGGGGGTTCGATTCGGGCTCGTTCATTTGAAGTTTCCCTGGGTCGTGTCGCGTTCCGGCGTCTGCGGCGTGTGAAAGTTTGTAATGTGGACTTTAGTCCACAAGAGATGTTGGATCGTGTTGGCTAAAGCCAACACTACAAGGGCATTCCTCAATTGAGTTCCACCGCTTCTTCCCAATGCTCGTACAACTCGGTGAGCCGAGACTGATTCGTTTCGAAGTCCTGCTTCGTCTCCTTGACCCGCTCGCCCGCACGGTAGAGATCGGGGTTCTCCAACGCAGCCTGCAATTCGCGCACGCGCGTTTCTGTCGCGGCGATCTCGGCTTCGAGATCGTCGACCTTGCGGTATGGAAAGCGCCGCTTGCGACGCGGTTTTTCACCGGCGGTGGCGGAGGCACTGCGGACAGACCCCGAAGTTGACGCTCCGGGGTCGCCCGGCGCTGCGCGGCGTGACGTCACAGCGGCGTCTTCTTCCGCCGCCCGCCGCAATGAATCGATGTAACTCGTGTAGTTTCCCGCGTACAACCGCCAGCGCGTGGGCTCGAAGGCGAAGATGTGCGTGGCCACCCGGTCCATGAAGTACCGGTCGTGGCTGACGAACAGCAGCGTCCCCTCGAAGCTCCGCAGGGCCTCTTCCAGTGCGGCGCGCGACCACAAGTCGAGATGGTTGGTCGGCTCATCGAGGACCAGGACATTGGCGTTGAGCGCCGCGACCCGTGCCAGCGCCACTTTGCTTTTCTCTCCGCCGCTCAGGCTCCCCACCTTCTGGAACACGATTTCCCCCTTCAGGCCGAACCGCGCCAGCAGGTCGCGAATCTGCGCGGGGGTCATCGTGAGATTATTCGCCGGGCGCACGGCGTCGACAACGCCGAGTGCGGGATCGACGTTCGCCAGTTGCTGGTCGTAATAGGCGATTTCAACATTCGTGCCGAGCCGAACGCTGCCGGAATCGGGCGTCAGTTCCCCCAGCAGCGTTCGCAGGAGCGTCGTCTTGCCGCAACCGTTGGGGCCGAAGAGCCCCACGCGGTCGCCGCGCAGCACCTGAATCGAAACGTCGCGAAACAGCGGCGTGCCGAAGCCCTTCGTCACACCGACCGCCTCGGCCACCCAGTCCCCCGTGCGGCGGACCTTGCTGCCGAACCCCATCGTCGGCGCGACGATCGTTCGCGGCCGTTCGACCCGATCCAGCCGTTCGAGCTTCTTCTCGCGGTCGTGGGCCTGAATGTGCTTTTGCCCGTAATGGTTCTTGCGGATGAAGTCTTCGGTCTTCTCGATGAAGGCCTGCTGCTTCTCCCACGCCCGCTCGATGACTTCGTTCTGCTCCGCCTTGAGCTTCCAGTACGTCGAGAAGTTGCCGGGATAGTCGGCTGTCCTTCCCTGAAACAACTCCAGCGTGCGCGTCGTCACCTTGTCGAGGAAGTACCGGTCGTGGCTGACGATCAGCGCCGCCTGCTCGCAGTGGACGAGAAACTCTTCGAGCCATTCTGTGGCGGCGATGTCGAGATGGTTCGTCGGCTCGTCGAGCAGCATCACGTCGGGCGCGGCCAGCAGCAGCCGCGCCAGCAGCACCCGGTTCTGCTGACCGCCGCTGAGCTTCGTCATCGGCCGGTCGTACTGATCGCGGGTGAATCCCAGCCCGAGCAGCACTTCGTCGACGCGGTGGTCGATGTTGTACGCCTTTAGCCGCTGCAAATCGTGCTGCAACGAATCGTACCGCCTTTGCAACTTGTCGTGCGCCGCTCCGTCGGTCGTGGCGGCGATTCGCGCCGCGACCTCTTCGGCCTCACGCTGCAACTCGTAGAGCGGAGCCAGGCCAACTTTCGCCTCGCCGAGCAGCGTCTGCTCGTCGGAGAATTCCGCCGCCTGCTCCAAAAGGGCGATTCCCGCCGACGGATGCAGCACGCACTCCCCCGAGTCCGGTTCATCGAACCCGGCGAGAATTTTCATGAGCGTCGTCTTCCCCGCCCCGTTCGGCCCGACCAGCCCGATCTTCTCCCCGGCGCGGACCTCGAACGACAACCCGTCCAAAACCGGAGCGGCGTCGAACTGGCGCGTCACCTGCTGAACATTGAGAAGCAACATTGCGGGGGAAGAATTCAGGATTCAGGATTCAGGATTCGGGGGTCGGGGGTCGGGGGTCGGGGGTCGGGGACTTGGTGACACGCGGATAGAGGATCGAAGATTGAGCCGCAGGCGAGAATTCTTCGATTCTCGATCCTCCATCTTCGATCCTCGGCATTCTTCCCCTGAATCCTGAATGCTGAATCCCGAATCCCCCCTCACTCCGGCGTCACTATTTGACGGATCTGCCCGAGGTCGGTCAAGATGCGGTCGGGACGCAGCTCCGGATCGCTGATTTGGGCGCCGGTCGCCTGCGTGCTCGCCTTGTCGCCGGCATAGAGCGCCGTTTTCATTCCCAGTTTCTTCGCCGGCCCCAACTCCTCGGCGAGCCGCGTGGCGACGTGCAGCACTTCCGACGGCGCAATTCCTTCGTTCGCCAGCCGCGACAGACATGCCTTGAATAACGTTTCAGCCGGCTGCCTGACGCCTATCGGGCCCGACAGACAAATACAGCCGGGACCAAAAAATCTCTTCAGCGCGCGGGTTTCACCTTGCTCGCGCAAAGCTCGCAACAGTTGCACGCGCGTGAACGTCTGCCCATCGCCAACGATCCCCTGGAGGCAACCCGCCCGACGAACGTGCCGCAGGGCCATGCGGGCATGCCGCGAGGCTGTCACCCCTTGCAGGCACCGATTGAAAAAATAAGCCACCTTGTCGCTGAAGTCGTCGAGGTCTCCCAGCTTATCGTCCCAGGCGTACTCCTTCTGCAGCAGACGACTGATAAGCTTGCGCCAGATATGCGCCAGATCGACCTCCGGCGCCTCTCCCTTGTGTCCGCTGGCGACCAACTGCTGATCCTCCACCAGGCGCGTCATCTGTTGCAGCATGTATTCCCAGGGTGCTCCCGGTTTCCGCGACATGCTGTGCCACATGTTGAATTCGTGGATTGTCTTCTCCAGCGCGACTTCCATCCGCAGCGGCTCGTCGACCATCGGCAGAAGCCGCCCATCGTTGATCCGCAATAACGTGCCGTAGACACCCCATGTGACCGCACGGACTTCAGGCAACGCTTCGAGAAACGGAGTCGCCTTGACCGGTGTCGGTTCGGGGGGCGCCGGCCACAGCAAATCCCGTTCATCGAGCCATTCGGAGTATTCCAGCAGCGTCATGGACATAACAGAAACAAACACGTCGTAGTTGTGCGTCACTCAAGTTTATCAACCGTTCCGTGTCAGGAATAACCGCTTCCAGCGCCAGCCTGCAAGCGCAACAGACCCGTTTAGCCGCGAGGCGCAGCCGAGTTCAATGTGAGCACGCCCCCGAAAAACAACACCACCCTCAACCACGCGACCCCCAAAGCACGTCGCGTTACAATCGCACGACAAGTCGCGCCCCCGCTCAACTTCAATCGCCGCAGAGACATTTGGAATGTCGTCTCCAATCAGCCCGCCGCTCGTCGTCTTCAAACTCGGCGGGAGCCTGCTGGTACGCCCCGACCTGGCCGTCTTG
>JAGVKR010000522.1 GCA_020050375.1 Planctomycetales bacterium | reverse complement strand
GGATCCGGTCGGCGTCGGTGGCCAGCTCGCGGGGGCGCTCGGCCACGTCGCACACCTGGACGTGAAAGAGGTTGGCCGGTGTCAGCCAGCCCAGGTCGTCGAACTTGCTCGGCCCCATGCAATAGTGGAACAGATCGAGGCAGATTCCGACCGAGGGATGCCCGACCGACTGCACAAACATCACCGCCGTTTCCAGATTGTTGAGAAACGTCTCCTTCGCGTGGAATTCGAGGGCCAGCTTCACGCCCCGTTTCGCGGCGGCTTCCCCCGCCTGGCTCAGCGACACCTGTGCCCGTTCGATGTCGGTCTGATCAAACGGACCGAGAAAATCGGCGGTGATGACGATGGTCGGGATCGAAAGCGCCGCGCACAGATCGAGTCGGCTGCCGAACTGCGACCAGGCCGCCCGGCGCGCGTCTCCCTGTGAAAGAAGAATCCCCCCCTGATACGACGCCGCGGCGAAGGCGAGCCCGCGGTCGGCCGCACGAGCTTTGACTTCCGCCGGTGTGTGCGTCGCCAGATAGTCTTCGAGCTTCGTCAGCCACAGTTCAATGGCATTGCCAGCCGCATCGGCGTAGCCGTCGATGTCCTCTTCGAAAGGGGAGCTGAGGGAACAGGCCTGGCTGATCGCAGGGCGCATCACAATTGGAGCAGGCGTTGATGGGGTTGAAAATCAAATGATTGCGGACAGGGAGTCACGCCGCGTGATCGTCACAACTCCCCCTTCGACCACATCGACATTCAAGATGAACCCTTCGAGAAGTGCCATCCCAACAAGTGGAGCCGTCTCGGCCGCATCGACTTCAATCACTCGCCGTTCACCATCCCAGACGATCTGCAGTTTGTAAACGTCGCAGAGCGACTCCGATCCATCGGCGAGAATGATTGCAATTCGTCCGAAGCGCGATGCAGCGAGCTCCTTGAGCGCCTCGACCGGGAGCGTCAGAGAACCATCGAAACCGGTATCAATGACGGCCGGGATCGAATGCGTGACGCCAGATGAGTCTTCGACGTCGACAACGACAATCGCCTCGCGTCGTTCGGAAACGATACCGTGAATCATGGGCTCGATCGCCGCGAGTGACCACCCATGCGATGATAGGTGGCGTAGCCGACTCGTTCGAGCCACACTTCGGCATCAGGGTGTTCGATGGTCAGTTTTTGAGCCGCAGAGATACCGGTCTCGTCGAGAACCCATGCTTCGGACTTCACGTCGATGGCGACCACCTTTCCCTTGTCGCTTGGTTGCATTTTCGGCAACACAAGACGTTCGTAGATCTCCTTGCCCAGTCGAGCCGTCTCTTCGAGGGTCAACGATCGTGCGGCGGGCATTTCGGGGTCTTCCGGAAAAGCATGGAAACCAAAGGACGCGACGATTGATTCTACCTGCAATTCGGCAGTTCGGTCTACATGTCTGCGTTACGACTGGCGGCCAATCATGGCGATCAACTCCGCAACCTTCGTGCGATTTCATCCACCACCTCGCTCACCGGCACCCGGCTCTGCTCAAGCGTGTCGCGGTCGCGGAGAGTGACGGTTTTGTCCTGCATGGACTGGCCGTCGATGGTCAGGCACCACGGGGTGCCGATTTCGTCCTGGCGACGGTAGCGTTTGCCGATCGCCCCCTGCTGGTCGAAATAGCTGGGGATGCCGGCCGCTTTCAGAGCGCGATACAACTCCAGGCCCAGTTCGGGCATTCCGTCTTTCTTGACGAGCGGAAGCACGGCGGCCTTGATCGGGGCGAGGCGCGGATGGAATTTCATCAATACCCGTGTCTGCATATCGCCTTTTTCGTCAGGCTGCTGATCTTCGGTGTAGGCCTCGCAGATGAACGCCAGCGTCGCGCGGTCGGCTCCCGCCGACGGTTCGATCACGTGCGGCACGAAACGCTCTCGCGCCTGGTCGTCAAAGTAGCTGAGGTCTTTGCCGCTGCCGGCGTGCCTGGGCTTTCCGTCCGGGCCGAGCTCGACCGCCAGATTGCCTTCGGAGTCGCGAGCGAGCTTGCCGTCCATGTGCGATCGCAGGTCGAAGTCGCCGCGATGGGCGACTCCTTCCAGCTCGCCGAATTCGCCCGCGTCGAGAAATGGAAACCCGTACTCGATGTCGGCGGTGCCAACCGAATAGTGACTGAGCTCGTCTTTATCGTGGTCGCGCAACCGCAGGCGCTCGCGCTTGAGACCCAGATTCAAATACCATTGGTATCGGCGATCGCGCCAGTAAGTGTACCACTCGCGCGATTCTTTGGGATGGCAGAAGAACTCCAGCTCCATCTGCTCGAACTCGCGCGAGCGGAACGTGAAGTTCCGCGGCGTGATTTCGTTGCGAAAGCTCTTGCCGATCTGGACGATGCCGAACGGAACGCGGACGCGGACCGTGTCGACGACGTTCTTGAAGTTGGCGAAAATTCCCTGCGCCGTCTCGGGGCGCAGAAAAGCCGCGTCGTCGGCGCCGCCGAGCGCCCCGACGATCGTCTTGAACATCAGGTTGAATTCACGGGGCTCGGTGAGCGTGCCGGGCTCCGATGCTTCCGGCGCGAGGACGTGGCCCAGATGGTCGTTCCGCGTCAGGCCCACGAGACCCTCCGACTGCCATTTCAGCTCTTTCTCGTACTGCCGGCCGAAAAACTTGCGGGCGCGTTGAATCGTGTCCTCAAGCCCCGCTTCGGGCGAGTCGACGTCGGTGATGAGGAAAAACCGCGTCGTAGCGAATTTCTTGAGGCGTTCGTCCTGCGTCGCCCGCGGGTATTCGACCCACCGGCCGCGAATCTGATCGAAGCGATAGCGGCGTTTCGTCTCGCGGCAATCGGTCATGTGATCGCAGAACAGATCGAAGTGCCCCGAGCACTTCCAGATCTGCGGATGCATGATGATCGAGCAGTCGAGGCCGGCCATCGAGAACGCCTGCGGCGCGCCGGGCGGCACCGAGAACTCGTCGTGGTTGGTCAGCATGTCGCGCCACCACGCCTCTTTGACGTTTCGCTTCAGTTCGACCCCCAGCGGTCCGTAATCCCAGAAGCCGTTGAGGCCGCCGTAGATCTCGGACGACTGAAAGATGAACCCGCGCCGTTTGCACAGCGCGACGACTTTATCCATCGTGGTTTCCATGAGCGATTGCGATCCGGATTCAGTGAGCAGTGATAGTGAGCCAGTCAACATTTGGTTGCGAGGCGCAACCGGGTGTTTTATGTGAGAACGACAGAGATCAGAGCGACAGACACTACGACGGTCGCGGGGGCTCGACGAAACATTTTGCGCTCGGCACAGCGTCGCGGGCCGGTTGAATCTGCCACGGGTTGCGCGACAGCTCGGGGACGAGGTCGGTGACATCCCACCGCGCGGCGGTCACGATATCCGCCTCCAGCCCCTCTTCGATCAGATTCCGCCCGCCGCGACTTGCCCGGAGCGCCGACAGAAGCGGATCATAGTGGCTCCCTCGCGTTTCGGACAGGTTGATTGCCAGCGCGGCCGAATCGTCACCGAGATCGAGAGCCGCATCCGCTCGCGCCAGCCCCTGAGCGATGAACCCGGCACACAGGACGTCTTCGAGCGTGACTTTGCCATCGGTCCCGGCGCAGACGATGTGAACCGGCCCCGACTCCCCGGCCAGCCAGCGAACGACGGCATTGATATTGGCGAACGCCGCGGCGACCACCCGCCGCGCTTCC
>JAGVKR010000756.1 GCA_020050375.1 Planctomycetales bacterium | reverse complement strand
GCCGCTCCCTCCCTCTTTCGTCCCGAGATACCGGTACAAAACGTTTCGGTAGCGGTGACGGGAGGCCTCTTCGGCGGTGATCGTGCCGGCGTCGAGCAGCGCCTGCGTCAGGGAGTGGTCCTGTGTCATCTTCTGCAATTGCCCGTTACGGAGCAGATAGACGCGGCTGTCGCCGATGCCGGCCACGTAAAAACGATCCCCCGCTCTCACCAGCATCGCGATCGTCGTTCCCATGTTGTGGTATTCGGGGTCGAGCTCGCTCATGGCCATGATTTCGCCATTGGCGTATCCGACCGCTTCGTCGATTCCACGAATGACGCTGGCTCCGTTGTCTTTCGAAAAGTCGACAAGCTGCTCGAGCCGCCGCGGAATCAGTTCGATCGCCATCGCGCTGGCCTTCTCACCCGCGCATTGCCCCCCCATCCCGTCGGCGACGAGGAAAAAACGCCCCGTGGAATCGGCCAGACAACGGTCTTCGTTGTTCTCGCGGAAATTCCCGGTGATGCTGACGGCGCCCCAGCGAACTACGAGAGCCACAGTTCCGACTTTCCTTTCAACCACGATCTCGTTCGAAACCACGTCGAGTCCTCACGGACAGACCAGCTTCACGAGGTCTTTCGTACCCAACGTGCCCGAAGAGAAAAACAGCTCGCCCGCCTCGAATCCGGCGCTCCCCCCGTAGAACCGATTCTGCCCTTCCAGCGTTCGAAACAGGCGATCTTTCGTCGGCGGGAACTGTGTCTGGTAGGCGCGAATCGCCTGCAATTTTATCGCCAGTGTCTCGCCAATATCCACGATAAAATGCCCGCCGGCCGGCGGAAGCTGCAAGCTCGAGAACCCCAGCGGATACCACACCTGCCGTGGAATGGTATGGACGGCCAGCCCATCGAACTGCTCGTCCCATTTGGAGAGCCGGGCGTAAAACACGGCCGCATCAGTGATTTGCACCGCCTGATAGTGATCGGGGGAAGCCAGAGGGGTCTTGGCCGCGAGACCCAGCACAACCGACGGACGATACCGGCGAAAGACTTTTGCCAGCGCCAGTCGGGCTTCGTGCGAGTCGAATAACCGCCGATTCGTGAGCTCCAGCGTGTGCCGGACATGAACCCCCAGAATTCGCGCCGCTTCGGCCGCTTCCTGCAAACGGACTTCGGGACCGGGGCTGGCGGGAGTCGGCTCGCCGTCCGTCAGATCGATGATTCCCACCCGATACCCTTGCCGGACCAGTTGCGCGAGCGTCCCGCCACAGGCAATCTCGACGTCGTCGGGGTGCGCCCCGACGGCGATCACATCCAGAGGTTCAGGGAGTTCGGCTGGCATCGCTCTCTCAGACAGGAATTCGTCGCCGACCGCAAACTCTTGAAAGGAACCACCGCGATCGTCACACCATGCATTCTAGCGGAATCGACCGTGAATTTCCTCATGTCTCCGAATCAAGAAACTGCCGCAGAGTTTTCGCCAGTCGATGCGGGTGCGTGAGATAGGGATACTGTCCGGTCCCCAGAACGGTCTCGGTCGTGGCGCTCGGCAACGCCGTGGCCAGTTCCTGCTGACAGGCGCGGGTTGCCGTCCCCTCTCCCTCGGTCTCGACCAGCAGCACCGGCTGCCTGATTTCGGCCAGTCGCGGGCGAAGATCGGTTTCGCGGATCAGCGCGGCCTGCCACGCCAGCGCCGGGACCGGGACACGGCCGGCATTGTCTTCGAGGAACTGCCATCGCGTCGCGTCGAAAGGGGGGAACCAGCGTCGATGGTTGTGCTCGCGAACGGCCCCGCTGCCGGGAAACCGCTTCAGCGATCCCGGAAAAAACCGGCACGAGCGGATCAGCCAGCTTTCGAAGCGCGACATCCGGCGATGAGCGAAGCCTCCCTGCAACACGGCGCGCCGCACGAGCTGTGGATGCCGGAGCATCGAATCGAGCGCTGCCAGCGACCCAAACGACGGGGCAAACAGGTCCAGCGACCGGTCGCCGCACGTCTCGGCGACGGCCGCCACGTCGTCCGCCAGATCGTCGATCGTGACGGAGTGCTCCAGCCGCGTCCCGGCGGCCGTCCCCGGATAGTCCCACAACACGCAGCGGAACTGATCGCGCAGCAGCCAGACGAGCAGCGCATAGATCTCATGCGTCCCGCCGAAACCGTTCAGCAGATACAAAGGGCGTCCGGTCCCCAGCATCCGGCCGGTCAGTCGATATTTCGGTCGCTCGAGATACCAAACACCGGCCTGCGCATGAAATTCGCCGAGGACTTCCTGCCAGGCCAAAGGTGGAGGGCACGGCTCGGCAGGCACAACTCCCAAGGGAGCGTTCGCATCTTCGGCTTTCACACTCTCGCTGTTCAACGGCAGCGTCTCCAGGTCAGGTTTGATTCCAGCGGCGCGGCGAGCGCCTCCGATTCAATGTGTCACCCAGCACGGGCTGTCGGCCGATCGCCTCATGCACCGTCCAGCTTTCGATCGGCGGCCGCGATTGTCGCATAGCTGGCCGGGCTGTCCGGGGCATTTCGCAAGTCGTCCAGAAAACCGGGGAGTTGCAGGAGTCGCCCGAGACGCGCCAACGTCGACAAATGCGTTCGTGAATCGCGACACAACACCAGAAAATAAATATCGGTGAGGGCTCGCTTGGGCGCGCCGAACGGGAGGCCCGAAAAGGCTCGCCCGTACGCGATGAGCGATGTCCCCAGTGCCTGTGGCAGCGGATTTCGCGGATGCGGAATCGCGACCCCGCTCTCGAAGCCGGTCGACAATACCGACTCGCGCTCGAGAATGGCTTCGAGCAATAGCGCTGGTTCCCAGACCTGCCAGGTCCGGCCGGCGACCTCGACCAGTGCTTCGAGCGCCGATCGCCGCGTCCGGGCTTCGAGCGGAACCTGAACGGTTTCGGGCGAAAGAAGCCCCGCGAGAGGAGCGTCGGCGGCGGCTTCGGAGGAACGATGCGACTCTTCGACCACGGCCAGCTCGTCGCTGCTGTAACCACGGATTTCCTGTTCGAGCCAGTGGCGGATCTCGGCCGAATGAAACCGCCACGTCCCCTCGACGCGGCGCCCGGGAATCCGCCCGCGTTGCACGAGCTTCTCGAGCTCACGCCGGTCTCGACCAAGCTGGACCGCCAATTCGTCGAGGGACAAAAATTGCTGCGGCATGACTGGCGGTCTCGAACGCTGCGCGAAGAATCGCCCTTTAGTTTAGTATGGAGGCGCCGGCTCATCGGCGAAACGCAGAGCGCCGGCTCCTTCGCCGGAGTGCGGCGCGGCAAACGCCGGCGGAGTTTCGTCGCCATCGGCAAACAACTGCGGACAAGCAGCTTCCAGGGTGCGGCAGCAATCGGCGAGCAGCCGCGCGTAGTCGGACATCCAACTCTTCTCGCAGAGAATCTGCAGATCGTACCAGCCCCGATACCCGGCTTCTTCCAGGCGTCGAACCATTTCGGAAAGCGGCACGCTTTCGCCGCTCGGCGCGTTCTCGGCACGATCGCGGCCCGTCGTGCGGATGTCGGACAGGCCGACCATCTTGATCAGCGGGACGATTTCCGACAGCTTCCGATCGGTCGAGGCCTCATTCCAGAATTGGACCACGTCGAAAACAAGGCCGACTTGTGGATGGCGGCAACGGCCCAATAGATCCAGCGTCTCGGCGAGCGATGTCAGAAACGTCCAACGACCGAAGGGCTGACGGTGCATTGGCTGCACGGCGATTTGCACCCCCAGCGCCGCACCAGCATCCCCCAGTTCCTTGAGGGCTTCGGAAGCGAGCCGTCGGGCGTGATTGGCCGTGTGTCCCGCCCGCGCCCCGGTGACGACAATCAGGCACGCGGCTTTCATCTCTGCCGCCAGATGCACGGCATCGAGCGCGTCGTCCACCGCTTCGCGAAAGGTCTGCCCGTCGGAACCGGTGAAGCCGCCGGCACAGGCCAGGCTGGAAACCATCAGGCGGCTGTCGCGAAGCATCTCGATGCCCCGCTCGTCGCCGAATTCGGTCAGTTTTCTCCGCCAGACTCCGACCCCGCCGACGCCGATTGTTTCGTAGTGAGTGACATCTTCATCAAACGACCAATGATACGTCGTCATTTCGTTGATGGAGATTCTGGGCATGCTGGACCGTCCCTGTCTTTCCGCCGCACGAGCCACGTGTGCCTGCGGCATGCGTAATTCGGTGTTCAGATCAGCCTCCTCATTTCGTTCGAAAACAAGCCGAGCGACGTTTCCAGCCATCGTCGCCCGAGTCGGAAAACAGTTCGGCGCCAAAAAAAAGATAAACTCCGAAAGCGGCCGATACCATTTGCGCTCGAAACCTCCGCCCCCGGAGGCCATCGACCAAAGGCTCGCCTAGCCCTTCGCGTTCAGACTGACGGACGGATCGTCGGCCACGTTGACCCAAACGTGGACGTGCGGAAAACCGCGGTAATGCCAGACGAACGCGGGACCTTCCAGTCGCCAAACGTCCCACTCGCCGTCGTCACCAAGGTCGACCGATTTGCCATCGCTTCCCTTGCGGTAGAAGGCGAGCCGGCAGGCGTCGAGACCGCCCTGCTTGTCGAGCAGCAGGGCGGCTTCGGTTCGATCGCTCTGGCGATACGGCTCGAGCAAGGTCAGCAGCACTTCTTTGGCATGCGCCTTCTGGTCGGCCGAAAGTTCGCCGATCGGAACCCCGTCGATCTTTCCGGTCTTTCCCTTGAACGCGACTTTGCTCTCCGCGGGCGAGGTTTCGACCAGGGCCAGGGGCCGTTGCTTGCCGTCGAGCATCTGAAACAGCTTATTGGCCTTTTGCGCCTGGTGCCAGTAGACGTTGCCCGGATGCCCGACGTCTTCGTTGAACCCCGAGGCGGCGTGACCGTAGAAAATCGGGCCGCCGAACGCCACGTGCTCGGCGCTGTCGCCGTCGCAGCGGATCGTCAGATGCCGGCCGGTCATCACGAACTCGAACTGATTGGTCCCGGGAGTCCCGAAGATGGCTATCGTCTGCGATTTTCCGTAACCATCGGCATCGTCTTTGAGCTGCTTCAGAATGCGCTCGTGCCAGTCGCGGTTGTACAGGCCCAGGAAGATTTCGCGAATCAGGTCCTGCTGATCG